>NZ_JBPVWS010000006.1:0-244871 GCF_053470365.1 Stutzerimonas tianxiuensis
ACCTGAACCGCCGTATACGGAACCGTACGTACGGTGGTGTGAGAGGACGGCGGATGTGAATCCGCCTCCTACTCGATTCTGTAATTCGCTGCAACCACGAAACACCGCTGTTTCTCGATTCGGCCGAGGGGGGGCGAGGCGCGCAGCGCGTATCCCCAAGTTGATTTGTCTTCCCGCCCCTTCGGGTTGCTGCCGGCTGCGGGCGGTGCATACGCATCGGGATGCAGGTAAACAGTTACCCCTTCAATCTCTCTTGCTTATCAGGCAGTGGCGCGGCGCAACGGCTGGAATGCCAGTCGATGCATTCATCGTGGTGCACAGTTCGCGGGGGAGCCCCGTTTTAGAGCGCTGCTTGCTGAATAAAACCTCTAAGCGAAAAGTCACAGCAGGCGTGGCAGATTTTTGATGGCTCACTGCTATTGCCTCGGGCGTTTGGGTTGGCCGGTATACATGCTGGCCAGTCAGTCAGGAAAAGCACGGTCGTCGGCGTTGTGGGCAAGGATGTTGCAACCAGCCTCGTAAGCGCGTCCCTCCCTGGGCGCTGGAACGCCGGCTTCCTGCAGCCGGCGGTATGCAGAGGAATCCCATGTCTTTTTTCGCCCCGGTTCTGTCTCTGATGTCTAGGGCACGTTATGCCCAGAAATTCATCATCATCCTGGCTGTGTTCATGCTGCCGTACTGTTGGTTATCCAGCGACAAGCTGTCCGCGATCTATCGCTCTATCGATGCGCTTGAGCACGAGCAGGTCGGGCTCGAGGCGCTTGAGCGCTATTTGACTGTCCAGCAGGCGGCCTGGCGCGTGGCTGCTCTACAGGTGGTCCGCCAGGCGCGCGACAAGCCTGACGTCAACGAGGCAATAGCTCAGCAGGGCCGAATCTATGAAGCTCAGGCAAGCGAGTTCAATCGCTGGCTGAGCGCCAATGGCTTTAGCGAGCTGGCAGCGCATCCTACCGCCAGAGCTGAGGAGATGAAGTTTGAACGCGGTACGGCAGTTGACACCTTGTTCATGTATCACGGCGCGCCAGTGCTCGGGCATGTCGAGGCGATGAAAGCGATTGCCGCCCGTGCACACCTGGCACAGGATCAGGATCCGCTGGTGTTCAGCGAAATGGACCGCCTGCTCAATCGCATCCTCCCGCTTCACCAAAAGCTGGCCCAGGCCGGCGCTTACAGCGCCTACTTGAAGGCTTACGGCTACCTGGAGTCGGCAACCCGGCCGTCCGTGATCAACCTTGGCAGCGAAATCGCAGCCATGGCGGTCGCCGAGCCTGGTCCCGGAGCGGTCGCGCAGCAAGTGGCTGTGGCGTCGGAAACGCTGGCGCAGACCTATGCAGCGGTCACCGAGCCTTATACCCGTTCGCGCTTCTTCGGCAGCGACAGCGTGCAGCTGTGGGCAGATGATTTCGCCCGCTACGATGACGTCGCCAGATTGCTTGATCAAGCTTCGCTCAGCCTGTTCAGCACGGTGCGCCAGCAAGTCGCCGAGCATCTGGCGAACGAGCGTACCAGCCTGTACAGCTGGGCAGCGGCGTTGCTAGTGGTGGTGCTTTTCACTCTTTATCTGTTTGCGGGTTTTTATCTGTCGGTGCGTGGTGCCATCAAAGTCATTGGTGATGGCACACGGCAGCTTTCCGAGGGTGACCTGAGGCATGACATCCAGACTCGCGCCCGCGATGAGCTGGGCGACCTGGCGCAAGACTTCAATCGCATGCAGACCCGCATTCGCGAGCTGATCAGTGAAGTGGCGCGGTTCTCTGCGTCGACCACCGGCAAGGCCGAGCGCTTGAATACCAGTGCGATCGACAGCCAGCAGGCCATCGCCCACCAGGCAGCCGAGCTCGAGCTGATGGCCAGCGCCATCAGCGAGCTCGTCAGCAGCGTCCAGGAGGTCAGCAGCAATTCGCTGACTACAGCAGAAAAAGCGAATCGGGCTGGCGACCAGTGCCGTGACGGGCAAGTGCAGATCGAGCTCGCAGTCCTTCAAATCAATCGACTGTTCGGCGAGATGGATCAGTCGCTCGTGGCGATCACCTCAGTCGAACAGGAGAGCAGCGAGATCGCCAAAGCTGTCGACGTCATCAAGACCATCGCCGAGCAGACCAATCTGTTGGCGTTGAACGCTGCCATCGAGGCGGCCAGAGCCGGCGATCAAGGGCGTGGCTTCGCTGTGGTGGCCGATGAGGTGCGAAGCCTGGCGCAGCGCTCCCACGCCCTGACCGGCGAAATCTACGCCACCATCGGTCGCTTGCAGCAGCAGGTTAGCGATGCCGTGCGCATCATCCAGGCCAGCCACTGCAATGCGTCCGAAACTGTGGAAGAAGTGACCCGCACCGCGGCGATCTTTGAGGGCATCACCGAAAGCATGGGGCTTATCATCGATCACAACACTCAGATCGCCTCTGCGGCGGAACAGCAAGCGATCGTTGTAGAGAACGTCGAACGCAACACACTGGCTATCAAGAGTTTGAGTGAAGCCAATGCGACCGAAGCCAGCCACACCGTGGCTGTGAGCGGGGAGGTCGTCAACATGACGCGAGAGCTGCACGGGCTGATCGGGCAGTTCAAAATGAAGTGATCTGGTGGCGGCCTAAGAGGCTTCCATGCCGGAACAGTTACCGACTGGCTATCTGTCACCGCCCGATCACGGTGACAGCATCTGGTGATGCAGGGGTGGTATTGGTCCGGGCCCGCATCGCTTCGTTCTTAGCCGATGGTGACCGGTGGCAGGGCTTTGATCTCGACGGTCTGTGCCTTGCGTGGGGCAAGAATTTCGGCCTCGCCGTCCACGACCATCTCGTCGCGCTGGTTGAACACCTGGGTGGCGATGCGAACGCGAAACTTGGGCAGCTTTTCGAGAATTTCCAAACGCACAGTCAAGGTGTCGCCAAGCTTGACCGGCAGAGCGAAGCGCATCGTCTGCCCGAGATAGATGGTGCCCGGCCCAGGCAGCTCGCATGCCACGGCTGCGCTGATCAAGGCGCCACTAAACATGCCATGGGCGATGCGCTCACGGAAGATTGTCGAAGCGGCAAATTCAGCGTCCAGGTGAACCGGGTTGTGGTCCCCCGACATGGCGGCGAACAGTTGAATGTCACGTTCTTCCACGGTCTTGCTATAGGAGGCCTTTTGGCCAACTTCCAGATCAGCGTAGGGAGTGTTGCTCAGCGTACTCATGCGTAGACCTCTGAATGCGGATATAAACGACAGAACCCGCCGCAATAGGATCCGTCGGAGCGAAAGGCGCTCCGTAGAAGGCGCCCGAGTGGCTGCATTCTAGAGCTCTGCGATGGGGTTGTCCCGTGTCTGGTGGTCTGGAGCAGTGGCCGGAGATTCACATCACTGATTACACCCGCCTCGCTATTGCACCGGACAGCGGAGCTGTTAAGTTCGCCACAGCCCGCCGCGAGTGGGTCAGACACTCTCAGGTATAGAGGCCAATAACAATGCAACCTGACTTCTGGAATGACAAACGCCCCGCCGGTGTGCCGAACAACGTGGATATGGGCGGTTTTCGCTCGGTTGTGGAAGTATTCGAGCGCTCCTGCAAGACACACGCAGACCGTCCCGCATTCAGCAACATGGGGGTGACGCTGACCTATGCGGACCTGGAGCGGTACTCGGCGGCTTTCGCGGCCTGGCTGCAGAACCACACTGACCTGCAACCCGGCGATCGCATCGCGGTACAGATGCCCAACCTGCTGCAATACCCTATTGCTGTCTTCGGTGCCCTGCGTGCCGGGCTGATCGTGGTCAACACCAACCCGCTGTACACCGCGCGGGAGATGCGCCACCAGTTCAAGGATTCCGGTGCACGGGCGCTGGTATACCTGAATACCTTCGGCAAGCTGGTACAGGAGGTCGTACCCGATACGGGTATCAAGGTCCTCATCGAGGCGCGTATCGGCGACATGTTGCCGTCGCTCAAGGGGCTGCTGGTCAACGCCGCGGTCAAGCATGTGAAAAAGATGGTGCCGGCGTACAGCCTGCCCCAGTCCGTGTCGTTCAAGCACGTGCTGCGTGATGGCGCTCGACACGGGCTCAAGCCGGTGTCGCTGACGCTGGACGATGTTGCGGTCCTGCAATACACCGGCGGGACGACTGGCGTGGCTAAAGGCGCCATGCTGACTCATGGCAACCTGGTCGCCAATATGCAGCAGGTCCACGCCAACATGCAGCAGCTGGACGAGCAGGGGCACACGATCATCAAGGAAGGGCAGGAGATCATGATCGCGCCGCTGCCGCTGTATCACATCTATGCCTTCACAGTTAACTGCATGTGCATGATGGTGACCGGCAACCATAACGTGTTGATCACCAACCCTCGCGACATCGATGGCTTCGTCAAGGAACTGCAGAAGTGGCAGTTCACCGCTTTCCTCGGCCTGAACACGCTGTTCGTCGCGCTCATGTCGCACCCCGAATTCAAGAAAATCAATTTCACCTCGCTGAAGGGCACCAACTCAGGTGGTACGGCGCTGGTTTCCGCGGTGGCCGAGCGCTGGAAAAGCATGACTGGCGTCACTGTGACTGAAGGCTATGGCTTGACCGAAACCTCACCCGTGGTCTGCGCCAATCCCCACGGCGACGGTTCACGTCTGGGGACCGTTGGCCTGCCGGTACCGGGCACGACGTTGAAAGTGATCGACGATGACGGCAGCGAACTCCCTCTCGGTGAACGCGGTGAGTTGTGCGTCAAAGGTCCTCAGGTCATGAAGGGCTACTGGCAGCGTCCCGACGCCACGGCCGAAGTGCTGGATGCCGAGGGCTGGCTCAAAACCGGCGATGTCGCGGTAATCGATGAGGATGGTTTTGTTCGCATCGTCGATCGCAAGAAGGACCTGATCATCGTGTCCGGCTTCAATGTCTACCCCAACGAGATCGAAGATGTGGTCATGGCGCATCCGAAGGTGGCTGCCTGCGCAGTGATCGGCGTGCCTGATGAAAAGTCCGGCGAAGCCGTGAAACTGTTCGCCGTGCGCAGCGATGCCAGCCTGACCGTCGATGAGTTGAAGGCTTACTGCAGAGAGAACTTCACGGGATACAAGGTGCCTCGCCAAATAGTATTCCGCGACTCGCTGCCAATGACTCCGGTGGGCAAGATTCTGCGCCGGGAATTGCGCGATCAGGCCTGATCTCAGCGATACCTGAGATTGCTCTCGAAGTGACCGGTAAATCCTGATCGGTCACTTTGTGCCCTTTTTGCACTGGCTGGACACTGTTCGGCCAGTTCCAAAACTGCTAACCTCGAATCCACTTTTTGGCCGGAAGTTCCGTACAAAAATTAACAAAACACAACAAAACAGCTGCTATATGCAGTAAAGCTGTCGCTTAGGAGTGGGGTTACATGACCGATAACTTCTGGAAGGATAAGTATCCTGTCGGGGTCAACAGTGAGATCAATCCCGATGAGTACCAGAACATTCAGGCTGTGCTCAAACAGTCCTGTGAGCAATTCGCAGACAAGCCTGCCTTCAGTAATCTCGGCAAGACCCTGACCTACGGTGAGCTGTACAAACTGTCCGGTGAGTTTGCTGCCTATCTTCAGCAGAACACCAATCTGCAGCCAGGTGATCGCATCGCGGTCCAGCTGCCCAACGTCATTCAGTATCCTATCGTCGTGTTTGGCGCCATGCGCGCTGGGCTTGTGGTGGTCAATACCAACCCGCTCTACACGTCGCGCGAGATGGAGCACCAGTTCAACGACTCCGGCGCCAAGGGGTTGGTCTGCCTGGCCAATATGGCTCACCTGGCGGAAGAAGTGCTGCCGAAGACAGGCATCCGGCACGTCGTAGTGACTGAGGTTGGCGATATGCTGCCAACCGTCAAGCGCATGCTGGTTAACGCCGTGGTAAAGCATGTGAAGAAAATGGTGCCGGCTTACAACTTGCCGAAAGCGGTCAAGTTTACCGACGCCATGTCGCTGGGCCGTGGCAAGGTGGCGCGCGAAGCCAATCCGGTCAGTGATGAAGTGGCGGTTCTGCAATATACCGGCGGTACTACAGGCGTGGCCAAGGGTGCGATGCTGACCCACCGCAACATTGTCGCCAACATGCTGCAGTGTCGCGCCCTGATGGGCTCGGAGCTGGGCAATGGCTGCGAAACGATGGTCGCGCCGCTGCCGCTTTACCACATCTATGCGTTTACCTTTCACTGCATGACCATGATGCTGATCGGTGCACACAACGTGCTGATCACCAACCCGCGCGACCTGCCGACGTTCGTCAAGGACCTGGGCAAATACCGTTTCACCGGTTTCGTCGGACTGAACACCTTGTTTGTCGCCCTGTGCAACAACGAAGACTTCCGCAAGCTTGATTTCTCTTCGCTGAAAGCTACCTTCTCCGGCGGTATGGCACTGCAATTAGCGGCGGCCGAGCGTTGGCAGCAGGTCACCGGGTGTGAAATCTGTGAAGGTTTCGGTATGACCGAAACCAGCCCAGTGGTCTCGGTTAACCCGTTCGGTGGCATCCAGATCGGCACCATCGGCATTCCAATGCCGTCGACGTTGTGCAAAGTCATCGACGACGAGGGCAACGACCTGCCCATGGGCGCTATCGGCGAGCTCTGCGTCAAAGGTCCTCAGGTCATGAAGGGCTACTGGCAGCGCCAGGAAGCCACCGATGAAATCTTGGACGCTGAGGGTTGGTTGAAGACCGGCGACATCGGCATCATCCAGGACGACGGCTACATGCGCATCGTCGATCGCAAGAAGGACATGATTCTGGTCTCCGGTTTCAACGTCTATCCCAATGAACTTGAAGACGTGCTCGCAACCCTGCCAGGCGTGCTGCAGTGCGCGGCCATCGGGGTGCCGGATGAGAAATCGGGCGAGGCGATCAAGCTGTTTGTTGTGGTCAAGCCGGGCGAAAGCCTGACCAAGGAACAGGTCATGCAGCACATGCACGACAACGTCACCGGTTACAAACGACCCAAGACCGTCGAGTTCCGTGACAGTCTGCCGACTACCAATGTTGGCAAGATCCTGCGCCGAGAACTTCGTGACGAAGAGCTCAGAAAACTCGGAAAGAAATAACCGTTACTGGTACACAAAAGCCCCGCTCTGGCGGGGCTTTTGCGTTTCTACACAGCCACCGTCAACGTAACAAACGGGTTTGTTAACTCATTTACATGCGACCTTTGGCTGCTGTCTGCCTTGCTTAGTCCTTGTCACAATGACGGTATTAATCCATGTGAAAAGTGGGGTCAAAGCGCATGATTGCCAATCTTCGATTACGAGTAAAGCTGCTGCTGTTGGGGGTTGTGCCGACACTGGTGCTGGCCGTGATGCTAAGCGGCATCGCCGTCTACGAATTACGCGACCTGGCACGGCAGCAGGAGAACAACGTCCGTGAAAGCCTGACGCGAGATCGCCGCGCCGAACTCAAGCATTATGTCGAAGTGGCGCGCAACGCCATTGGTGCGCTCTACGACCGATCTGCCGACGGGGACATGGCGGCGAGAGCCGAAGCAGTCAGGCTTCTCGAACGACTTTCATATGGCACCGAGGGCTATTTCTGGGGCTATGACGATCAGTCAGTGAGGGTTTTCCAAGGCGATACTCGCGAAAAGATCGGTCAGAGCTTTGCTGGTTACAAGGACCCCAACGGCGTCTTTGCGATTCGCGAGCTGGTCAAGGCTGCTCAGGATGGCTCTCATTTCGTCGACTACAGCTTTGAGATGCCAGATAGCAAGGCCGTGGTGCCAAAGATCGGCTATGCCGAATACCTGCCGAAATGGAACCTGGCGTTCGGGACCTCGTTGAACCTCGATGGTGTCGAGCGGGACGTGCAGGCGGCGCGCATGGCTTTCCAACAACGCATTGATCGCATGACGACCATCATGCTGGGCTCAGCTGCCGCACTGCTGGTGTTGATTGCCGGGCTGGCGCTGTTCCTAAGCAATGCCATTTTGAGACCTCTGCTGTTGGTCAAGCGCAATCTGGATGATATGGCCGCCGGAGACGGCGATCTAACCCATCGCTTGCCCATCACGAGTCGTGACGAGCTGGGCGAGCTGGCCGGGTCCTTCAATCGTTTCGTTGAGAAAATCCATACGCTGGTTCAGCAAGTTGCGGACACCACGACTCAGCTGACCGGGCTGGTCGGCGCGGTGGCCAGCCAGGCGCAGCGCTCGGAACAAGCGATGGCAGACCAGCGACATGAGACCGATCAGGTAGCCACGGCGATCAACGAACTGTCGGCTGCTGCACACGAAGTAGCGATGAGCGCGCAGCGAGCGGCAGAAGCCGCGCAGGAGACCGACCAGCAAGGCCTGGCCGCCAAGCAGGTGGTCGACCGCAGCATTGAACAGATTCACGAGCTGGTGGGCGAGCTGCGGGACAGTGGTTCTTCATTGGAGGGGCTCCAGCAGGACGTAGAGGGCATCGTCGGTGTGCTGGATGTAATTCGTGCGATTGCCGAGCAAACCAACCTGCTTGCGCTGAACGCGGCGATCGAAGCGGCCCGCGCCGGGGAAGCCGGTCGAGGTTTTGCCGTGGTTGCAGACGAAGTGCGGGCCCTCGCCAGCCGCACCCAGCAGAGCACCGGTGAAATCCAGAGCATGATCGACCGTCTGCAGAGCGCAACTTCGCACACCGTAGGCACCATGCGACGCGCCAGTGAGAAGGGCGAGGCAACGCAGGCGCAAGCCAACCAAGCCGGCGAATCACTGGATGCCATCGCCGCGCTGATCGGCACCATCAACTCGATGAACGCCCAGATCGCCAGCGCGGCTGAAGAACAGACCGCGGTGGCTGAAGAGATCAACCGCAGCGTCCACCACATCGCCGATGCGGTGGACGGTGTGGCCAGCGATGCGGCCGAAGGTGCTCAGACCGCACGGGAGCTCGATGGTCTTGGCGGACGCCTGCAGGGACTGGTTGGACAGTTCCGAGTTTAAGCGCAGCAGGCAAATGATTCCGCGCCGGCTGCGCTGCTGCACTCCACACGCGTAGGTATGGCCTGCGCATGGCCCAGACGAGACAGGTTCAAGCGAGGCGACAGAAGGTAGCGCCGTCCGGCGCGAGAGTAAGAACCGGGACATAAGCGTCCCGGTCTAGTCCCCTATGGCCGCGTCCACTTAATGCCGTAGGGGACGATGGCGCATGCCATTTTGCGGCCTGCCCATCAATCTCGTTGCAAGGATGAGTTACCCATGCAAAAGAAAAACAATGCACGTCGGGTAGTTGCTTCTTTCGCTTTACTGGCTTCCACCGCAGCACTCGCCGCGCCCACCTCGGACATCGCTGCGTTCGATGATTACTGGAGCCCTGGCAAGCCCGACTCACGGGTCTGCCGCTCGCCGCTGCTGGTAGGTACGCCGCTCGGGCTGCCTCGCTGTATGCAGGCGAGTAACGTCATGACGCACCTGCAGCAGCTGCAGGACATCGCCTCCCTGAACAATGGCAATCGCGCGTCCGGTCAGCCTGGTTATCAGGCATCGGTCGATTACGTACGCACCACGCTCGAGCGCGCCGGTTACCGGGTACGGGTGCAGACCTTCCCCTTCCTCGCGTTCTACCCCGAGGGGCCAGGTTCACTCGCTGCGGTCGCGCCGCAGGCTGTGCAGTACACCTGGGAGGAAGACTTCACCTATGCCGATCAGACCGACCCCGGGACCGTAACCGCGCCGGTCGTTCCGGTGGACCTCTCCCTCGGCCTCGGTAATACCTCTACCAGCGGATGTGAACCGGAAGACTTTGCAGGCTTCCCAGCTGGCGCCATTGCACTGATGCAACGCGGCGCTTGCGCGTTCGGCCAGAAGGCAACCAATGCCGCTTCGGCCGGGGCAGCGGGTGCGATCATCTTCAATCAGGGCGATACCGAGGACCGCAAGGGGCTTTTGGTTGCCACACTGGGTGAGGACTATGAGGGTGGCATCCCGGTGCTGTTCTCCACCTATGAAAATGGCGTGACCTGGGCTGAGACCGATGGGTTGCAGCTGAGCATGAACGTCGACGTGGTCCGCGAGCGGACCGAAACCTACAACGTGCTGGCCGAGACCCGGCGGGGCGATCCTGACAATGTCGTGATGGTCGGTGCGCATCTGGATTCGGTGTTCGAAGGGCCAGGGATCAACGACAACGGCTCCGGCAGTGCCGCGCTACTGGAAATGGCAACGCTGATGAGCAGGGCCTATCCGCTGAACAAGGTGCGCTTCGCCTGGTGGGGTGCTGAGGAGTCGGGGCTGGTCGGCTCGACTTACTACGTCAACCAATTGCCGGAGGAGGAGAAGGAGCAGATCAAGGCCTATCTGAACGTCGACATGATCGGCTCGCCGAATTACGCGAACTTCATCTATGACGGCGATGGCTCTGACTTTGGCCTGCAAGGTCCTCCTGGCTCGGGAGCCATCGAGCGTCTGTTCCGCTCCTACTTCCAGTTGCGCAACGCGCCATCCGAAGGCACCGAGATCGACTTCCGCTCCGACTATGCGCAGTTCTTCGAAGACGGTATCGCCTTTGGCGGGCTGTTTACCGGCGCTGAAGACATCAAGACCGAGGAGCAGGCGCAGCG
Organism: Stutzerimonas tianxiuensis; assembly: GCF_053470365.1. NCBI lineage: Bacteria > Pseudomonadati > Pseudomonadota > Gammaproteobacteria > Pseudomonadales > Pseudomonadaceae > Stutzerimonas > Stutzerimonas tianxiuensis. The sequence continues at coordinate 10,515 of NZ_JBPVWS010000006.1, forward strand.
TTACGGAGGTGCGGCCGGACAAGCGTACGATCCGTGTTACCACAACGAATGCGACGACCTCAGCAACCTCTCGACCGAGGCGCTGGAGCTGCACGGCGATGCTTTGGCCTTCGCGACCAGCTGGCTGTCCCTGTCGACCAAGATGATCGACGACGAGATAGCGGCGGCGGCCGAGCAGAGCATCGGCGCCATGCGCATCCAGCAGGTGCAGGAGAAGTCTCGTTGGGGTCATTGGATCCGTTGATCGTCTGAACACCGCGCCGGTTCGCCGGCGCGGTCCTTCCGCCAATCCCTTTCCTTACGGGCAGTCGGGCAAATCTGCGACATTTGTTAGGAGAGCGGTGGAAGGCCCATGATTGCTGGGTTTCCGGGCTTCGTCAAGGCAGCTTGTGACTCGGTTGTGACCCGCTTGTGACCCCAAGAGTCCGCCTGTTTTCCCTCTGTTTTGCTCCTGCATCAGCTGCTTGTGAGCCTCAGCGATCCAAGGGGACCGAGGGCGGCACGGGGGAATTTGGCTGGTCTTCTTTATTGATATGACGTCTCAGATTTTTCTCCCAGATTCTCAACGCAGACCGAGCGACCAGCGAGACGACCCAAGGCGCAACCACCAGCAGCCAATAAGCAGCCTGTAGCTTACCCATGCGAGTCTCCTACTGATTTAGTCGGGTATTTCAAAAAGAAGCCCCAAGACCCATTCAGGTCGAGGAGCTTTAAACCGAATCTCAAGGAGACCCAGTGACAGCCAGTTGACGGCACAGGACGGCCCCAGGTTTACCCAGGGCTCATTCCTTTGGATTGGAAGGGGGATGGTTATCACAACCACGCCAGCTTACTGGCCACCGCCCGTCCTCTGGTGTATCTCCCAGGGCCTTACGGCTGCTCTGAGAGGACCAGTTGCTTGATGATCGGCAGGGCTACCGGCGCGGTTTCCCACTCGGAACCACCCAGTTTCACCTCAACCATCGCAGTGGCCATCACGTCCACCACAGCGGAGACCTCAAGGTCCCAGCTCTGGGTCGAAGCGTTACGGCTCAGTTCCACCCGCCAGACATCGCCGTTCTGGTCTTCACGGAACGACAACAGGGCGAACGCCTTGGGCACCAGAAAGATGCCTCGGTCTGGACCGCTGTAGACCTGAACGCGGGTCCCTACCAGCTCGTCGATGTCCTCAAGGCCAGCCCGTTGAGCGGCACGGTTGAGGGTCGGACGGAGGGCAACGGGGATCAGGACGCCGAACTCGGAGACATCACGGCCCCAGAAGGTGTCGAGGTTAACCGCCAAGATGTCCAGCAGGTCCTCTGCCTGGGCAGCAGGGCTACCGCTGAGGGCGCCAACGTAAGCCGTGGTGACCGAAGGTTGACCCTCAAGGCTCTGGGCAATCTTACCGGCCAGGGTTAGCTCAAGGTCATCCAGCAGCTTCACACCGGTCTGCTCCATGCTGCGCTCAGTGAAGCCGAACTGGACGGTATGGTCGAAGATCGACACACGACCCGATACCAGAATGCCGACCTCTGGGGCCTCCATCGAGACAAGCGAGCCTGCTTTGGCTTCGCCGTGAGTCATGGTGCGTCCATCGTAGGTCTGGCGAGGATCAAAGGTCACGGAGCGGTCAGCCATTAGGGCGACCTGGGGAGCGGTCGGCAGGGAGCCGTAGGGGCGAACCTCGGAAGGAAACGCCGTGTTCATGTTGTCGCGCCACTCGTCACCGTTGAGGTGGTCATCAGCAGCCTCATACATGGCCTGGGCATAGACCAGAGGGTCCGTAGCAGCCATGTGATCCGCTCGGATGTCGGAGGTGTGGAAGGTTGCCTGGGTGGCCGTTGAGCCGTGGGCAGTGGTGACGGTCTGGGAGTAGACGCTATCGGGTCTCTTGTACTGAAAAGGTTTCATTGTTGGTAACTCCTTAGAAAAAGTATTGGCGAGTGGTAATCAGGACGAAGACCAGAAGGTCCATAGCGTTAACGTCCACGGGCAGCACGCAGGCGTTCGCCATGCTCACGAATCTCTCGGGCCTTGCGCTCACGCTCAGCGATCTGCTGGGCAATCTCTTGGGGCGTCGGGACGTGGCAACGGCGGGCATGTTCCTGGGCTTCAGCCTTCAGGCGCTCCTGCTCGACTCGCTGCTGGTGCTGGTGGCTCCGATAGAGTCGGGATGCCTCAGGGGAGCCCTCAAGGCTCAGCCCAGCGGTAGCGAACGCCTCGGCTACCTTTACGATTGCCGGATGGTTCTGGCCTTCAGCCGCGACCAACAGAGGCAGGAGGACCAGCTCGGCATACTCTCGGGCCAGGGTTTGGCCGTGGATGCTTACGGTCTCGGGAGTTACGTTGCTAACGGTAATTTTCATTTGGGTAGGTCTCCTATCCCATAGAGCAAACCCCCAGTCCGCACGGCAGGCGCGACAAGACGCAAGGAGACGTAAACACGCCGACCCTGAGGGTTTGCTCTATGGATTCTTGGTTTCAGTGTGTCGCCCGTGGGATGGGCGTTTTGGGGACTTCAGGTGGGGAAGTGAAGGTGTCGCAGAGTGAGCTTGTAAGGCTCCCAGGTGAGTCGCTGGAGTGCCAGTGGCTGGCGGTTGTCGATAACGGATGATGAAACCTTAAAGACGAAACCCAGCGACTCCCTGGGAGCCCTACAGGCGTGCTCTCAGCGTGCCCTCAGGTCGAACCTGATAGGCAGCAGCATTGCTTCCTGAAACGTCATAGCGGCCCGATCAAGGATGCCGTCCAGCTCTCCCAAGGGGAGCCTGAGCGTTTCCTGGAAGTGAGCCTGGAAGGACGCCAGGGTGTGGTCCGTATGGGGCCTATAGGCGCTCCTGGCCGCATGGTAGACACGGCGCGCGCTTGGGGTTCCCAGAGCATCGTTGAGCTGGTCACAAAGGACCTGAGGACATCCTGGGCCTGGGATCAGTCGATATCGCATTAGATGGTCACCTTGGGGGCCTTGGGGGCCTCACGGCGAGCCTGGGACTTCTTGCGGTCACGCTCAAGGGCCCACTCATTAATCGCATTGGCTCGACCTTCCAGCCAGACCACGCCCTTGTCAGTAACTCTCCAGCCATCGGCGTTCCCGAAGACCCCCACGTGGCGCTTGAAGAAGCCAAGGGTGAACGCTCTGGCTACCGGCTGAAGGACATGATCGCCTTTATCATGATCGAAGACGCTCTGGAATTTACCCTGGGCCAGCAGGTAACGCTTAGCCAGTAAAGGCCTATCGACCCGCGCGGCTCGACAAGCGTCGGACCACGAGATTCCATGACCCTTGGCCTTAAGCATCAGAGCGGTGGCCTTGGGCATGTTGTCAGCCAGGAGCTTGCCCGTTTCGGCCAATGCCAAGGAAGACATACGGGCGGACAGAATGGCGTCGTTCCGCATGGTCACGAAGGCATCGACTACCAAGACATAGAAGTCGAGGGAGCAAGCCATGGCATAGGCGATGGTCGCCCGCTCAGTTGCCCATGTGCCGCCATTGTCACCATTGACGGTATGCAAATCTGCACACCGCTCGAAGTAGTCCCGCTCACGTCCCCGCCACTGGGCCGGAGGTTTGGTCAAATCGGGCAGCGTTTTGTTGACCTCAGTCAGCGACCACAGGCCCTCAGCGTTCGGCTCGAAGGTCTGCCCTTCGATAACGATAGGCAGCAGCTCGGTTTTCTGTTCGTTGATGTTCATTGTCTGTTTTCCTTTTGGTAGCGCCCTTCAGGTCGCACCCACAGCCGGTCATCCAGACCCCAGACAAGGGAACCGGCGTGGCATGAAAGGCGCTATCAGAAAGACTGGATTGGGATTGCCAGAGGGAACTGGCGTTTGTGCCCAGCGACGGGCGATGAGGGACAACCGAGGGGTAGTCCTATTAGTGAGGGTTTTTAACTGAGGTGGACCTTTGCAGGTTTTGCACTGGTTGACCGAGAGCCAGACTCAAGGACATTAGGTTGCCCTCAAAGGATCAGGATCATGGTCTGGCAAGACCTGTCCCAAACTTGAAGACAACCATGGTTCTCCGAGAGGGAAACCTAAGGACCCAGAGAAAACCTAAAGTTTAAAGATTATTAAAAGAGTAATAAGAAGATGATCCTTTAGAATCTTTAAGTAACAGCCACCCTTGTGTCTATGAACGAATCAGGGGCCACCACCTCCCTGAGACGACCGAGGAACACTCGGCTTATTCATAGCTCACCCCGGCTCGACTACCGGGTCCACGGCTGGGTCCCTGTGCTGTAGTCAGCGGCGGGTCATTCCAGTGGAAACAAAAGGGTCACCCTGGTGAGCTGCTTTAAGAGCAACCGCAGGGAAGTCGAATGGGTGCCAGCGGACTGGCGGAAGGAGGGAATCAATCGTCTCTCCTTATAGTGAGGGTTTTTGTGGACTGTCAGTTGCTCGGCTGGGTGAATGCTATGGCGGTTCCATTCAGAACATGCCAGCAGTTACTCGACAAGGCGGATGCCTTCTTGATTGACACGCCTGTGATTCCGTCTGCCCCGTTGACGTAAGCGGATACCTGTAGGTCGGCTACTACGGACTCCTCTCGTGGGGGTTCGTGTAGGGAGTTTCGGTGACAGCGGGACGCGGAGATTTCCCCAAGGATTTCAGCTCCTTTTGGTAGGGAGTCGTAAACTTTGACCGTCTTTAAGGCATCGCGATGTTCCTTGAGGCTCGTGTAGGTCAGCTCGTTTCCCACCTGTAGATTAGGAGAATGCGAGGCACAGCCAGCCACAGCGGTGACCAGCGTAATGAGGCATAGCGCTTTGATCTTCATACGGTTCCTCCAGTGGTTTCGTATAGTATCAATACGACATCACTCCAAGCTAAGCACTACTCCACATTATTCCCCGGCGAACTGCTGGCCGGTCTCCGTGGTGGACTCATTGACGTTGTACTGGCCGGTCTTGCGGATCGACGGGAGGACTTCCTTGAAGACCCAATCGCGGAATGGCTGGGAAGCTGGTGCGTGTCCCTGGGCGAGCATCTCAAAGGTCGCACTTTCCGTGGTGAACCACATTTCCTTCCAGCGGGGAATGGCCAGGACCTTGTACGGTTCTAAGGTATGATTTGGGCATACCATTAGAAGATCGCCAAGGCGGTGGAAACCGGAGGCGTCCCGCATACGGCGCTTCAGGGTTGCATCCTTCGGGTTCTTCAGGCCAGCCGCTCGGGCGACCTGAGTAGCGATGAACAGGAGGTCATGCTCGGGGTGGCCGATCAGGTTTCAAGGTACAGGATTCATGTACCTAAGACTGACCGAGGATTTATCGGTCAGTATCTTCAGCACGTTTCCACAATTTGTAGAGACCCAAATTGGAAGGCATTGTGGATGTCCTCAGCCGCCACCAGCGCCTCGGTCAGGAAGACAGCCGGATAACTTATCCATAAGTGGCTCGATCCGCCACTTTGTGGTCCTTATTTGAACGGGTCTGCGGAATCTCCATAGGCCCCCAGCGTCACTCTTGCGCTCGGAGGACCTTAGCGGAACAATCTTCTGTTAGGCGCATAACGGACGGTGGGTCCACTAAGCCAGCCGCTCGGCTTATCGGGGCAGCTTCTCCCTCAGAACCTCTGCCAGCTTCTCCACCGGCACCCCAGAGCCATACGTATCGAAAGCCAGGGTGCCCGAAGATTGCCCAAGGATCGCCTGTACGTATGCCACTGGGACCCCTTCAGCTTGCAGCAGGGACGTGATTGAGTGCCTCAGCGAGTGGAGGGTCAGGTCTGGATCATCGTTGCTCAGGATGTCCCGTAGAGCGAAGTTAAGCCCTCGACCAGCAAGGCGGTAGTTCACGCCCAGCACGGTATCCGCCTCGGCATCCTCCACGAAGCGCAGGAAGGCCCTCAGGTCGAACCCATAGGCCCCATCGGTCAACGGAACGAGTCGCTTGGACTGTGCCGTCTTGAGTTCCTTTCCATTGTTGTCGTTGATGTCGATAACCCAGATATCTCCCTCTTTGCGTATGTCCTCTTTGGTCAACTGGGCGTATTCATTCAGCCTTGCCCCAGTGATGACTCCCAGTGACAGCGCCCAGCGCTTCCAAGAGTCAGCGGGGAGGCCGTTAACGTGGGTCATCAGCGTAGCTATCTGCTCCTGAGTGAACGCCTTTCTGGTGCTCTCTGCGCCCTTCTTGTACTTGAGGTTTTGGGTGTATGCCTTGGGAATCAGATCGTTGCTCACAGCCCAGCTGAGGACCGTAGCGAGCTTGGTTAGCAGGTTGTTGACGCTGAGTGGACGCCGGGACTCTGAAAGCGTATCCCGAAGGGCGATAAGGTCGGCCCGTGTGTGCGTCCTCATGTCCAAATCGCCAAGAGCCTCCGATAGGGTCCCGTGGCAATAGCCGATTTCCTTCATGCTGCTCTCTTTGACGTTCGCCTTGTGCTCGTTACGGTAGGACTCAGCGAGAGACTCAAAGCGAACCGGAGGAAGGGCCTGAGGTGGGCTTACAGATAGGGAGGCAGATGATGCTTTGGGGCTATCACGATCAGCATCCCTATCTATTTTATCTATAAGCCTTACCAGCTGCCTTGGGTCACCTCCCAGCCTTCGCTCAGCTGCCAGCATAATCTGCCTTGCCATGGACACGCCTTTTGCCTGAGGAACGGTCAGAGCGGCAGTCGATGCGATGTACCCCAAGTCATCATTGAGGTCCGAGTAGTTCATGCACATTACGTCCAGCAGTTCCCACTCTGTCGGAGTCGCCAACAGGTCCTCTGCGATAGACCGAAGGTGATCGCGTATTTCAGGCCACGTAGAGTCAGGATTGTCGAGGTGGAAGGCTCTGAGAGCCGTCTGGAGCTGCTTGCTGGTGGTCATTGCGGTAGATCGGTCAGTGGTGCGGAGAGAGACTGTGCAGGATGCCACAACGGAGCCCTTGGGTCGGACCCTCAGCTGATAAACGCCTTGCTTCCTGAAGTGCCAAGGGGAGGCCAAAACGACCCGAACTTGTGACCGGCTTGTGACTGGGTTGTGACTGAGTGTAGCTTCGTGAAGGCCCATGATTGCTGGAGTCCGCGTGGTTCCTGGGGAGCCACCACATCCATGCCAAATCTGCGACAATCGCGCCCTTCACGAAATCGCTTACGGCTGTCCATGACCGACGCAACGCCTGCTTCAGAACAACTCCTGAAAAACCTCGATCAGGCGATGTACGCCGACCGTCATCGCTTGCGTCGTCAGCTGCACGACCTGCGCAAAAAAGCCGGTGCTGCCCCGATTGACGAGGAGCGCCTCGCTCAGTGGCTTGAGCGCTTTCAAGCTTCAGCGGCCAAGGTCGAGGCGCGGCGCCAGAGTGTGCCGGTCATGCGCTACGACGACAGCCTGCCGATTGCCGCCAAGCGTGACGAAATCAAGGCTGCGCTGGAAAAGCATCAGGTGCTGGTGATTGCGGGTGAAACCGGCTCAGGCAAGACCACCCAGCTGCCGAAGATATGTCTGGAAATCGGCCGCGGCGTGCATGGCCTGATCGGTCATACCCAACCGCGCCGGTTGGCTGCTCGTAGCGTCGCCACTCGTGTTGCCGAAGAGATCGGCACGCCCCTGGGTGAGCTGGTGGGTTATCAGGTTCGCTTCGAGGACCAGAGCAAGGACAGCTCGCTGATCAAGCTGATGACTGATGGCATCCTGTTGGCCGAAACCCAGCACGACCGTTTCCTCGAGCGTTACGACACCATCATCGTCGACGAGGCCCATGAACGCAGCCTCAACATCGATTTCCTGCTCGGCTACCTGAAAACGCTGCTACCGCGCCGGCCGGACCTGAAGGTGATCATCACCTCGGCGACCATCGACCTTGAGCGCTTCTCCGAGCATTTCAATGGTGCGCCAATCGTTGAAGTCTCGGGGCGCACCTTTCCGGTCGACACCTGGTATCGCCCGCTGGCCGCCGAGACCGATGAGGACGGCAACCGCGTTGAGGATGACCTCACCATCGACCAAGGCATTCTGGCGGCGCTGGACGAGATCGATGCCCACGAGCGCAGCATCGGCAAGCGCCCCGGCGACGTGCTGGTGTTCCTGCCAGGCGAACGGGAGATTCGCGATGCCGCAGAGATGCTGCGCAAGGCCAACCTGAAGTTCACCGAGGTGCTGCCGCTGTATGCACGGCTGACGCCCGCCGAGCAGCAGAAGATCTTCCAGCCCCGACCGGGCCGCAAGATCGTGCTCGCCACTAACGTCGCGGAAACTTCGTTGACCGTTCCAGGCATCCGCTACGTGATCGATTCGGGTACGGCGCGTATCAGTCGCTACAGCTACCGGGCCAAGGTCCAGCGGCTGCCCATCGAGGCGGTGTCCCAGGCCAGCGCCAACCAGCGCAAGGGGCGATGCGGGCGGGTCGAGCCGGGGATCTGCATCAGGCTGTACAGCGAGGAGGATTTCCTAAGCCGACCGGAATTTACCGATCCGGAAATCCTGCGCACCAACCTGGCCGCGGTCATTCTGCAGATGCTGCACCTGCGCCTCGGCCAGATCGAAGATTTTCCCTTTATCGAGCCGCCGGACGGCAAGGCCATCAGCGATGGCTTCAACCTGCTGCAGGAGCTGTCGGCGGTCAATCGCGAGAACCAGCTGACCCCCTTGGGCCGGCAACTGGCGCGCCTGCCCATCGACCCAAGGCTCGGGCGCATGCTGCTGGAAGCGGCGAAAATGGGCAGCATGGCCGAGGTGCTGATCGTTGCCAGCGCGCTGTCGGTGCAGGACGTGCGCGAGCGCCCGGCTGATCGCCAGCAACAGGCCGACCAGGCCCACGCGCAATGGAAGGATCTGGACTCGGATTTCGCGGCGCTGATCAACCTTTGGCGCGGTTTCGAGGAGCAGCGCCAAGCGCTCGGTTCCAATCCGTTGCGCACCTGGTGCCGGAAGAACTTTCTCAACTATCTGCGGCTTCGCGAGTGGCGGGATGCGCATCGCCAGTTGACGTTGATCGTGCGGGAATTGAAGCTCAACGATAGCGCGCAGAACCGTGGCAGCCAGCCTGCGGATGAGCGGGTATCGCAGCGTCAGGATCGCCAGCACGCCGAGTCTCGCAATGCGAAGTCCGCTCAAGCTGCTGATCCAGGCAGGGTGGAGGACGGCGAAGCCTCTTCCACGGACAGGCCCGCTCTGACGAAGGACAAAAAGGTCAACGTCAAACTGGCCCAGCAAGCCGAAGCCAGCGAGGCCGCGCAGAAAGCCAAAAGCTACGCGGCGGTGCACAAGGCGATTCTGTCCGGGCTGCTCAGCCAGGTCGGACACAAGACCGAGGAGGGCGACTTCCTCGGCGCGCGCCAGCGACGTTTCTGGGTGCATCCGTCCAGCGTCATCGGTCGCAAGAAGCCCAACTGGATCATGGCGGCCGAGCTGGTCGAAACCACCAAGCTGTTCGCGCGCATGGTCGCCAAGATCGAGCCCGACTGGATCGAGCCGCTGGCCAAGCACCTGACCAAGACCAACCACTTCGAGCCGCACTGGGAGAAGAAGCGCGGTCAGGTGGTCGCCTTCGAGCAGGTCACCCTGTACGGCATGATCGTCGTGGCGCGGCGGCCGGTGCATTTCGGTCCCATCGATCCGGCCGCTGCGCGTGAACTGTTTATACGCGAGGGCCTAGTGCGCGGTGAGATGCACAGCCGCGCCAAGGCGCTCACCGCCAATCGCGAGCTGCTGGAGCTGTTTGACGAGCTGGAAGCCAAGGCCCGTCGTCGCGACATCATTGCCGACGAGGACACGCTATTCGCCTATTACGACGCGCGTGTGCCGCAAGACATCTACCAGACTGCGAGCTTCGAGACCTGGTACAAGCGTGAGAGTCAGAAGAATCCTCAGCTCTTGGTCATGCGCGATGAGGATGTCCTGGCGCGTGACGCCAGCGAAGTCACCGCGGCGCAGTACCCGGACCATCTGCGTATTGGCGAACTGCAGCTGCCGCTGGAGTATCACTTCGAACCCAACCACCCGCGCGATGGCGTGACGCTGCGTGTCCCCGCGCCGCTGTTGCCGCAACTGCGTGCCGAGCGGCTCGACTGGCTGGTGCCGGGGTTGATCGAGGCCAAGGCCGTGGCGCTGGTGCGCAACTTGCCAAAGGCGATCCGCAAGAACTTCGTCCCGGTGCCGGACTTCGTAAAGGCCGCGCTGTCGAAAATCACCTTCGCTGACGGCGCGCTGCCGGATGCGCTGGGCCGCGAGCTGCTGCGCATGACCGGTGCCCGGGTTTCGGACGATGCCTGGGCGGAAGCGGCCGTGGGGCTCGAAAGCCATCTGAAGATGAACATCGAGGTGGTCGACGCCCGTGGGAAATTCCTCGGTGAAGGCCGTGATCTGGCCGAACTGACCGCACGCTTCAATGAAGCCAGCCAGGCCGCGCTGGCGCCCCCTCAGCAGAAGGCCGAACAGAAACCGGTCGAGGCGAAGGGGTTCGCCCAGGTGGCGGAGAAGGCTCAGGCGAAGATGGCCGGCTTGTCGATGACGGTCTATCCCGCACTGGTCGAGGAGGCTGGGGTGGTCAAGGAGGGACGTTTCCCGACCCAGGCCGAGGCCGACTTCCAACATCGCCGCGCCTTGCAGCGCTTGTTGCTGCAACAACTGGCCGAGCCGGCGAAATACCTGCGCAACAAACTGCCGGGCCTTACCGAGCTGGCGCTGCTGTACCGCGATATGGGCAAGGTCGATGCGCTGGTCGAGGATATCCTGCTGGCCAGCCTCGACAGCTGCATCCTCGACGGCGAAACCCCGCTGCCCCGCGACGGCGCGGCGCTGGCGTCACTGGCCGAGCGCAAACGCGGCGACTGGGCGGCGCACGCCGAACGGCTGGGGCGCCTGACGCTGGACATTCTCAAGCTCTGGCACGGGCTGCAAAAACGCTTCAAAGGCAAGATCGACCTGGCTCAGGCGGTGGCGTTGAATGACATCAAGGCGCAGCTGGCCAATCTGGTCTATCCGGGCTTCGTGCGTGAAACACCGGGTGAGTGGTTGAAGGAATATCCACGCTACCTCAAGGCTGTCGAGCAACGCTTCGAGAAGATCGGTTCTCAGCTTCAGCGTGACCGCGTGTGGTCCGGCGAGTTGGCCGGCTATTGGGAGCAGTACCAGGCACGGCTGAAAAAACACCAGCAGGAAGGTAAGCGCGACCCCGAACTGACGGCTTACCGCTGGATGCTCGAGGAATACCGCGTATCGCTCTGGGCGCAGCAGCTGGGGACGAAGATGGCGGTGTCGGACAAACGATTGAACAAGCAGTGGAGTCAGGTGGAGGCTTGACTGCTGAGGGTTACAGCTTCAGTTGTTCTTAAGAATCGCCTTCGTGAGCTGGCCGGGTAGGGCAGCCGGTAATACAGGCGACGAAATGAAACGAGGCGCTTATCGATAAGCGCCTCGCTAATTTCAGCTACTCGAAATCACTTAGAACCGGTAGTTGGCGCTCAGCTCCAGAGTGCGTGGCGCGCCGGGGGTGATCAGGTCGACAGAGCCGTGCGCCGAAGCGTAGTACTCCTTGTCGAAGACGTTGAACAGACGCAGTGCCGCATCCCACTTGGGTTGCTCATAGAACAGCGCCGCGTCGACGGTGGTGTAGCCGGGTAGCTCGGTATCGTTGTCCAGCGCGGTGTATCGGCTGCCGACGTAGCTGGCACCCATGCCGACGCGCCAGTTGGTGTCGAGTGAGCGCACCGCCCACAGGTTGGCGCTGTGGCGTGGCGTGAGCGTCGGGACCTGACCCTCGTTGTCGACACCGTTGGTCTTGCTGTTCGATTGGGTGATTTCGGCATCCAGGAAGGCGTAGCCACCGTACAGCTGCCACTTGTCCGAGACCTGACCCATGAAGGTGGCTTCGAAGCCGTCGGTGCGCTGCTCGCCCGCCAGTACCAGCTTGGCCGGGTTGACCGGATCGGTAGTTTTGATCTGGGTACGCTCTAGACGGAATACCGCTGCGGTCAGCGTGAGCCGGTCCTGCAACAGGTTCCATTTGGCGCCGATCTCGTAATTCGTGGTTTCTTCCGGGTCCAGCTCAACGTTGGTCGTGCTGACCTGGAACATCTCGCCCGATGGCTGATAGGAACGGCTGACCGACAGGTAGTAGGACTGCATGTCATCCGGCTGCCAGACCAGACCCGCGCGCGGGCTGAGGGTGTAATCGGTACGTTCCAGTTCGGCCTTGTTATCGAGGTCATTGCGGAAGGACTGGTCGAACTCGTCGTAGCGCACGCCCAGCAGCGCTTTCCAGTGTGGCGACAGTTCGATCAGGTCCTGGACGTAGAGGCCCGTGGTTTCCTGAGTATTGAGGCCGTCCCCAGTCTTCTGATTGGCCTGAGAAGGCACCGGCAGCAGCGTATCGCCATACACGGGCACCCGCGCGACGTCGTTCTGGTTGTAGAACTGCTGATCCTTTTCCTGGCGGCCAAACTCAACGCCGTAGAGCAATTGATGGTTCATGCCGGCAAAGACCGCGTTTTGCTTGAGCTCGGTCTGGTTGAACCAGCCATCTTCCTTACGCTGGACGTTGCCACGCTTGAGCTTGACCAGCAGGCTGCCGTCCGGAGCGGTAACGAAGCGGTTGGCGTCGGTGTGTGCCAGGGTGTTGTTGCGGTCCAGATCGTAGTGGTAGTAGCGGCTGGTATTGCTCAGCGTGAAGGCGTCATTGATGCGGTAATCGATGCCCGCTGTCAGCGAGAAGACCTCGCTGCGGGTGTAGTCCTGACTCGCATCGGCAGAACCGAAGCGCTTGTCACGGTCCACCTCTACGGGGCGGCCGTTGAGTGCGGGAATACCGAAGTCGATCAGACGTTTGTCATACAGATACGACGCGCCGAGGTTGATTTCGAGGTCGTCGGAAAGGCGGAAATAGGCCGACGGCGCCAGGGCCTTGCGTTCCAGAAAGGCATCCTCGCGGAAAGTGTCGCTGTCTTCCAGCGCGCCGGTTACCCGGAATGCCTTGTTTTGCTGTTCTTGATCCGCCCAGCCTGCATCGAATTGTGTGCGCCGCTCTCCTTCACTGTCGAAGCTGACGCCCACTTCCTGCTCTGGCGAGAAGGTCGGCTTCTTCGTCACGCTGTTGATCAGGCCGCCGGAGGAGCCGCGACCGTAGAGCACAGCAGCAGGCCCCTTGAGCACCTCCACGCGTTCGATATTCGACATGTCCCGGTAGTAAAGGGCGTCATCGCGGATGCCATCGATGTATTGGTCGCCAATCGCGCTGAAGCCTCGGATAGTGACCTGATCGCGTTGCCCGTCGCCGTTGCTCAGGCCGATGCCCGGAACATTTTTAAGCGCGTCTTCCAGAGAATCGGCACCCTGATCCCTGAGCACGCTTTGGGGCACCACGTTGATCGACTGCGGAATGTCGCGCAGCGGGGCGTCGATCTTCAGAGCAGTCGTGCTCGCTTCCGGCTTATAGCTGGCTTCTTCGCGGGCACCGGTCACCGCGGTAGCGGGAAGTTCAAGCGGGGAGGCGGATTGTGCATACAAAGCCGGAGCGGCAAGCAGGCTGAGCAATGGCAATAGACGGGTTGCGTTTGATGGCACGGTGTCATCTCCAGTGGAAGAGGAGGCGACAATAGCGATATGTAAGATGAATGTAAATGATAGTGTTTATCATTAAGTTGTATTGATTCTGCTTTACTCGGCGGCGGTTATTCCAGGCTAAACGCAGGTTGCTGGCTCAGTGATGCTTTGCGCTCGTCCCGGTCGTATCTTCCACCCGTTGCAGCTGCCCACGCTTGTCTAGGCTGACTCGCAGCAGATCCTCAGCCAAAATCAGGTTCGCGCCAAAATGTCCTGCGGCTTCCTCTCGAATGTCTTCAATCGATAAGCCTCGACTCGGAGCGCCTTGATATCGCGCACTGAAGTGCGTCAGCACCAGATGCGGCAGATTGACCGAGGCTGCGAAAGCGGCGACCTGCGCGGCTGTGCTATGGCCAAAATCAGCCTTGCCGGCTTCGGCAATCGCCTGGGTATAGGTGGCTTCGTGAACCAGTAGTTGCGCGCCTTGGCAGGCGTCGCGGAGCAGTTCGGGTCGGTCGTTATCGCCTGCGATAACCACACGACGCGGTGCACGGTTGAAGAGGAGATAGTCCTCGCTGAGCAGCGTACGGCCCTCGTACGCGACCTCGCGGCCATGCATCAGCTCGCCCCAGAGTGGGCCGCGCGGGATGCCGTCGCGGTCGAGCTTGTCGACATCGAGGCTCGGGTCCGGGCGGGTTTCGGTAAAGCTGTATCCCCAGCTCGGGACGCGATGTGAAAGGGCGGTAGCCTCGACCTGCATCTGGGAGCTGGACCAGCCATCGAGCGCCTCGGTGGCATGAAATTTCAGTTCATAGGGCAACCAGCTCTGGCTCATTTCCAGCGTTGCCCTGATCCAGCCTTCGATTGCCTTCGGAGCGATGATCTCCAGTGGTTCCTGCCGCCGCGCCATTCCAGCACTGGCGAGCAGGCCCGGTAAACCGTAGCAGTGATCGCCGTGCACATGGGTGATGAACACTGCACGCAGGCCGTGAAGCGTCAGTGGTGTGTGCAGCAGTTGATGCTGGGCGGCCTCGCCACAGTCGATCAGATACCAGCCCTTGCCCTGATCTTCCAGTAGGGCTACACCGCTGACATTGCGGGACTTGGTCGGCGTGCCGGAAGAGGTACCGAGGAAGATCAGATCCATGAGGATGCTCGTGCATTTTTGTAACGTCAGTATGGCGGCTGGGTGCTGCAGGAGAAACCGGCGCCAACCGCAGCGGTGCTGTGCATATATCTTTTAGCTACTAAGAAAGCACCAACTTATATTAAGGATTGCTAGTTCGGACCGTTATGCTGCTGGCCTTTGACACGGCCCCCGCGGGCCTTAATCGGACAGCACGTGATGGAATTCGGTGTAATCGGCTTCATTGTGGCCGGCCTGCTGGTTGGCTTTATCGTTGGCATGACCGGCGTTGGCGGCGGCTCGCTGATGACGCCGATCCTGTTGTGGTTCGGCGTCAATCCGGCTGCGGCTGTTGGTACTGATTTGCTCTATGCCGCGATCACCAAAGCAGGGGGCGTCTGGGTCCATCAGAAGCATCGAAACATCGACTGGCGTCTGACCGGCTGGCTGGCGTTGGGCAGTGTTCCGGCGGCAGCGTTGATGCTCTGGCTACTCAAGGGCCTGCACGGCGACCAGGAAGTGCTCAATGCTGTGATCAAACAGTCATTGGGTGTGGTACTGGTGCTCACGGCGCTGGCAGTGCTGTTCAAGAAACGCCTGATGTCCTTTGCTGCGCGTCTCTCGGGTCCAACCCCACGGCTCTCGCCGCGTGGCCTCAACATCCTGACCGTGGTGGTGGGCGTGGTGCTCGGCGCCATGGTGACGCTGACCTCCATCGGAGCTGGCGCGTTGGGCACCGTGGCGCTGTTCTTCCTTTACCCTTTGCTGGCCACCCGCCGACTGGTGGGCACCGAGATCGCCCACGCGGTGCCTTTGACCTTGGTAGCTGGGCTGGGCCATGCCAGCATGGGTAACATGGACTGGACCATCCTGACCTACTTGCTGATGGGGTCGTTGCCGGGCATCTACCTGGGCAGCAACCTGGCTGGTCGCGTGCCTGAAGCGGTACTGCGGCCTTGTCTGGCAGTCATGCTGGCGATGATCGGGTATAAGCTGATCTGACCTATCGCAATCTTCGGGAGTGGAGCGCGCTGCGCGTGCGTAGTACAGCAGGCTCGCTTGGCGTTGCCAGACACCATGACCAATGCAACGTTTCGCTTCTATGCCAGGTTGAACGCATTCCTCCCGGTCGAGCGCCGTGGGCAAGCATTTCAGTGTGCCTGCGCGGAGTCTGCAACCACCAAGCACATGATCGAAGCCCTCGGCGTACCCCATACCGAAGTGGCGTTGGTCCTGGTGAACGGCGCGCCAGCTGGCCTTGATTTGCCCATCGAAAACGGTGGCCGCATTGCCGTATATCCCAAGTTCGAAAAGCTGGACGTCAGTGCTTTAGCCACCGCTCAACCTTTGCCGTCCGGCCCGCCGCGTTTTGTGGCGGATGCCCACCTCGGCGGTCTGGCGCGACTGCTGCGTATGGCCGGGTTCGACACGCTGTACGACAACCACTTCGAAGATGCGGCCATGGCAGAGCTGGCCAACCGTGAACGCCGTGTCCTGCTGACCCGCGACCGCGCACTGCTGATGCACCGGGTGGTGTTGCACGGCTGTTATGTGCATGCGCTCAAACCACAAGGTCAGCTGCGCGAGCTCTATCATCGGCTCGATCTCGCCAGCCATGCCCGACCCTTCAGCTTGTGTTTGAGCTGCAATGTGCGACTGCATGAAGTGGACAGGCAGGCGATACTCGACCGCGTCCCGCCGCGCGTACTGGCGCGCCATGAGCGCTTCCTGGGCTGCAGCGAGTGCGACAAGATCTTCTGGGAGGGCACGCACTGGCAAGACATGCGCGCCTTGCTCGAATCCCTGACGCTCGTTGACTAGCGATCGGTTCGTATTGGTTAATGGCGTCTCAGTGCTCTGGAGCCGCCCATGCAACGCCACAAGATGTCCTATCTCACGCCCGCCATCCCTCTGCTTGTTTCCGGAGTTGCCTGCCTGGCGATTGGTCTTGCATCGGAAGCGAAGACCTTCGTCTGGATGGCGCCCGGCTTCATGTCGACCGGCGGCGTGCTTTTATGGCTGGGCCTCCGCCGTCGGGCCGGCTGACAGGTTCGGCGGAGCTTTGCTCAATCCTTCAGCGCTGCACGGCTCGTTGATTGGACAGGTAGATATTGTCGGGTGAAAGCGCTTGCTCATCCCGCACGGCCTGTAGCCATTCGTCCGTGGTTACCACTGCCGCGAAGCCGGTGTTCATCACCACAGTGAAGGCGCGATGAATTTCCTCGGCGCTAGCTGCGCCCACCGAATTCTCGTAGGGCAACGAGCCACTGGCGTCATGCAGCAGCTCCACCTTCCAGCCTTCATGGTGTGCCTGGAGCGTCGTTGAAACATCGCAGTTGTGGGTCATGTAGCCCACCACCGTCAGGGTGTCGATCTGCCGTTCACGCAGCCAGCCGCCAAGGTCGGTATTGGTCAGGGCGCTGGCCATGGACTTCTCGATGCGAAAATCGAATGGACGCTCTGCAACGGTCGGGTGCAACTCGGCCTGCTGGCTGCCGCGGGCAAACAACGGTGAACTCGCCGGCGCTAGGTGTTGCACAACCACGACAGGAATTCCTGCGTCGCGCGCCGCATCCATGGCGCGTGCGATATTGCCGAGCGACAACTGCACGTCCGGGTATTCGATGCGCAGGTTGCCTGTGACGTATTCGTTCTGGACGTCTATCACGATCAATGCACGCTTCTGGCTCATGTGAGGTGTCCTTGCTCGAGGAGGGGGAGCGCCATTGTGTCGCGGTTCGGTTGGTATCGTGAGTGGCCCGCACGACGGCTTGCGCTAAGATCGGGCCAGTTTTTTTTCCCATCTCTGCGTTCTTTGACGCCAAGGGTCAATCATGCAGCCGCATCGAATCGCAGTTATTGCCTTTGACCAGATCAGCCCTTTCCACCTGTCTGTGCCGTGCCTGGTATTCGGTGAGGAAGGCTCGCGAGAGCAGGGATATCGTGTCGAGGTGTGCGCAGCCGAGCCAGGACTCTTGCGCACCACAGCAGGGTTTGCGTTGCAGGTCGACTGCGGACTGGAAGCGATGGAGCAGGCGCAGACGGTGATCATGCCGAGCTGGCGTCACGCCGATGAGCCACCGCCAGCCGCACTGATCGATGCGCTGGTGGCCGCCCACGCCCGCGGCGCCACGCTTGTTGGGCTTTGTCTGGGCGCTTATGTACTGGCTGCGACCGGCCTGCTCGATGGTCGTTGCGCTACGACCCATTGGGCATCGGTCGAGCATTTCAAAACACGATTTCCCTCGGTTGAGGTCAACGCTGATGTGCTCTACTTGGATGACCATGGCCTGCTGACGTCCGCAGGCACAGCCGCCGCGCTGGATTGTTGTCTCTATCTGTTGCGTAAGCACTGGGGCGCGGAGATTGCCAACCGGGTCGCTCGGCGGCTGGTCATGTCGCCTCATCGTCAAGGGGGCCAAGCGCAGTTCATCGAACAGCCCGTGCCTGCAAATCGCCGCGACACACGCCTAGGCGAATTGCTGGATTGGACACGGGCAACGCTGCACCTACCTCATACGTTGGACAGCTTGGCAGACAAGGCGATGATGAGCCGGCGTACCTTCACCCGGCATTTTCGACTGTTCACTGGTACAACCGTCAGTGGCTGGCTACTGACCGAGCGGCTAGCCCTGAGCCAGCGGCTACTGGAAACCACCGACCACCCTATCGCTGCCATTGCCTCGCTGGCCGGGTTCGGCTCCCAGGTCTCGCTGCGCCAGCATTTCAGCAAAGCTCTCGGGGTTTCACCGAAGCACTACCGCCAGGCCTTCCGCGGCCAGGCTTGAGCATCCCTAACTTAGGCGTAACGGTCAGGCTCTCCGAGCCCGTCATGTGCGGCTCAGAGGTACTTGAGCCACTGAATGTCACGTCGGCGTGCCTTCAGCTCGGCAAACCAACGCACCGCCGGAAACAGTGCTACTGCCAGAACGAGCGTGCTGAGCCAGATCGGCCATACGGCGTCAAAGCCGAAATAACCTCCCTGGTTGAGCCCCCAGATGGCCGCTGCGGCGAGATAGAGCAATTTGAGTGCGTACAGGTGCAGCAGGTAAAAGAACATCGGTGCGGACCCGAATACTGATAGTGGTCGCAACCAACGGCGAGTCTGGCGGCGCTCGAAGGCCAACAACAGTAGCAGGCCGCTTCCCAGCGTCAGACAGAGAAACAGCAGCGACGGCGGATACTTGGTGATGTTGAGCAGGCTCATCAGGGTTTGCGTCCCGGTCTCGCCGGCACTCCACGGCTGCTCGCCGTAGCCGTTGATCAGACGCAGACCCACGAAGGCCAGCAGCGCACCCAAGCCATAGCTGCGCAACCGACTCTGCCGCGCGACCGGGTCCGCTTCACGGGCAAACCACGGACCGATGGAGTAGCCGATGGCGATCACGCCTATCCATGGCAGCAGCGGGTAAGAAGTGCGTAGGCGCAGGCTTTCAGAAATATCGATCCAGCCACGGTCATGCAGGACCGCCCACGGAATATGCATCAGCGAGTCGCTGGCGAAGTGCAGCGGGTCGAGCAGGTTGTGGCCCGCGATGATTGCCAGACCCAGAGCCGCCAGCAGTCCGCGCGGCAGCCAGAGCAATGCGGCCAGGGCAATCATGCTCAGACCGATTGCCCAGATAACCTGCAGGTAAATCACGCTCGGCGGGACCTGGAACGTCCAGGCGAAGTTGACCAGGGTGAACTCCAGCACCACCAGAAAAAGTCCGCGCTTGAGCAGAAAGTTCGAAACGGCCGCCCGCCCTGCATGTTTCTCCCCGTACAGAAACGCTGATAGACCTGTGAGCAGGATGAATACCGGCGCGCAGAGATGGGCCAGCGTCCTGCTGAAGAACAGCGCAGGTTCGGTGACCGCGACATCCATCGGATCCGGGACCTGCAGATGCAGCAGAAAGGTTTCGCGAACGTGGTCGAGCAGCATGAACAGGATGACCAGACCACGTAGCGCATCGATAGATTGCAGACGCGCCGAGGCTGGTGAGGTTGCGGTAGAGGCGGACATGGAGCACTCGCGACGTAGACATAGCGAGCGCAGGACGCATCGCGATTTGGGTGCGATACGTTATAACAAAAGTTAGGGCGCGCCAATCGCGTCTGTACAGGACCGTCCCCCGTTCCTTCACACTGGGTACGACGCACTGGGTGAGGGTTCTTAAAACGGTAGCAATTACCGAGTATGGGCACGCCGACAGTCGCGAAGCCCCGGTATCTTTGGCGTCCGTGATGTTATCCACAAAACCTGTGGATAACACTGTGCACATAACTTGGATGACTCGACCAAACGCCCAGCTCACGCGGGCTACGAACAGATCGACGAGTTTTTACTCAGTATCTTTAATTCCTTTTAAATCAGTTAGTTACTAGATAGTGACGCTGCGGTGGAAGGTACGTGCAGAACACGTCCAGAACGGATGCATCGAATGTGCATAAAAAAATCTGTCAATGGCTTTTTTAGAAAAATTCGTTGCTATATAGCTGGACAAAACCATCGAAATGGTTAGATGAGATGGCTGAATGCTAGCTCATGCAGTTCGTCATCCTAGCCACGCTGACGCTGACGCTGACGCTGACGCTGACGCAGTCGGCTCGGCTCAGGAAATGTTTGTCAGAGGGGTATCACCACCTTTTCGCTTTCTGATGGCGCCGCGAGCAGCCTTTCACCCTCGGCGATGGGTTCAAGGTGCAGGACAAGGCTCGCAACTTTTTTTGCAAACTCACTGCATCCAATTGTCTGCCTGCTGGGTAGTACAGGTAGTGGCCGCTTGGCCGCGCAATCCGATCACTACCCGGAGACACGAAAATGGACGCAAAAAAGATCTTCTGCCTGACCGGTCTGACACTGGCCCTCGGCTGCTCTACCAGCGCTTTTGCCCAGATGGATGTACCTGAAGCCGTGCGCGTACCGGATGGCCACAAGGTCGCCATGGAAACGGTCGGCGTCGGCCAGATCACCTACGAATGCCAGGCCAAGACCGACATGCCCGGCCAGATGGCCTGGGTCTTCATGGGGCCGAAGGCAGCGCTCAACGACCGCAGCGGCAAGCAGGTCGGCAAATACTACGGCCCGCCTGCAACCTGGGAATCGATGGACGGCTCCAAGGTGACCGGCACTCAGGTCGCCATCGCGCCGGCTGGCGAGGGCAACATCCCGCACCAGTTGGTCAAGGCCAACCCAGCCGAAGGCAAAGGCGCGATGAACGGTGTTACCTACATTCAGCGTGTCGCGACCAAAGGCGGCGTAGCGCCGGCCAAGGCGTGCGCAGCGGCTAATGAAGGCGAGCAGCAGATTGTCGATTACCAGGCCGACTATCTGTTCTGGGCCAGCAAGTGAGTAAAGCGCAGCGGGTGAAAAGCCGCTCGATATGAGTGCTGATCGCCTCTATGCTCTGACTCCCCGGCGCGCATGCGCCGGGGGTGTCGATCACCAGCCAATGGCAGATACCGTGTCGCAACCCCCCTTGTTCGATTACGAAGCGGCACTCCGCGCCTGCGCGCGTGGCGAGCGCTCAGCGCTGCAGCAACTTTACGAGCAGGAAAGTCCGCGCCTGCTCGGCGTGGTGCAGCGCATCGTGCGCGACCTGGCGCTGGCCGAAGACATCGTCCATGACGCCTTCATCCGCATCTGGAACAAGGCCGGGACCTATGATCAAACGCGTGGCTCAGGCCGCGGCTGGATTTTCAGCCTGACCCGCCATCTGGCCCTAAACGCCGTACGTAACAATGCCCGCCACGTCCAGATGGAACCGGACGAGGAGGGCGACATGGAGCACGCCGCCATCGATGGCTGGCAGGAACAGACCGACGCCTTCGATTGGCGGGTAAACCCCGGCAGGATCGAAGCCTGTCTCGAACAACTCGAACCGGTGCGCCGCAACTGCGTGTTTCACGCTTACGTCGACGGCTATTCGCATCAGGAAATTGCCCAGCGCCTGGGTGCGCCACTGGGCACGGTGAAAGCCTGGATCCGCCGCAGCCTGACCGCCCTTCGTGAGTGCATCGGATGAACAACGAACCCAACGATCCGCACGAGACCTTGCACGAACTCGCGGGGGAATATGTACTCGGCACACTTTCTGCGGGCGACCGTGAGGCGGTCGAAAAGCGCTTGGCCGTCGAGCCTGAGCTGCGTGCAGCGGTCGATTACTGGGAAGCGCGGCTGCTGCACCTGACCGACCTGGTCGAACGGCAAACACCTTCGCCGCGTTTGTGGAGTCGCATCCAACGCACGCTGGACGAGGCGAATCGTCAGGCCGTTTTGGTGGCGCCAACCCGCCGGAACAGCTGGTGGGACAGTCTGTCTCTGTGGCGTGGTTTTGCTGCAGCCGGCATGGCGGCCACGCTGGTACTCGGCGCCTTGCTGGTGACGCGTCTGTCGCCTGAACCTTCACCGACCTGGCTCGTTGTGCTCGCTGCGCCGCAGGACCTGTCACCGGGTTGGGTCGTGCAGGCCAGCAATCGGACGCAGGAGATCGAGCTGATTCCGTTGGGCGTCACCGAGTTGCCGCCGGATAAAGCACTGCAGCTCTGGACCAAGGCCGAAGGCTGGCAGGCACCTGTCTCCCTCGGGCTGGTCAAGCCGGGCGAGCCGGTAAGGATTCGTCTCGACGACCTACCTCCGTTGCAGCCCAACCAGCTGTTCGAGTTGACGCTGGAACAGCCCACCGGCTCACCGACCGGTCTGCCGACCGGACCGATCCAGTTCATCGGGCGGGCGGCAAAGGTGATCTGACGGGTCAGCCGTGAGCTGGAATGTTCAGCCCCTTGGCCACTGCGGGTCGCGCGACGAAGGCATCCAATACCCGCTGTACATTGACGAAGCGTTCGAACTCCACCAGTTCGCGCGCTTCATAGAATTCAACGAGGCCGCGTACCCAGGGGAAGGTCGCGATGTCGGCGATGCTGTAACGACCGCCCATCAGCCAGTCGCGGCCCTGCAGGCGCCTGTCCAGCACGCCCAATAGACGTTGGGCTTCTGCGACGTAACGGTCGCGTGGGCGCTTGTCCTCGTAGTCCTTGCCGGCGAACTTGTGGAAGAAGCCTAGCTGACCAAACATCGGCCCGACGCCGCCCATCTGGAACATCAACCACTGAATTGTCTCGTAGCGGGCTGCGGCGTCTTCGGGCATGAGCTGGCCGGTCTTGTCCGCCAAGTACAGCAGAATCGCACCGGACTCGAACAACGCCAGCGGTTCGCCATCCGGACCATTGGGGTCGAGGATCGCCGGGATCTTGTTGTTCGGGTTCAGCGAAAGGAATTCTTCCGAGCGCTGGTCACCACTTTCAAAGCTGACCAGATGTGCCTCGTAGGGCAGGCCCGTCTCCTCCAGCATGATCGACACCTTCACCCCGTTGGGCGTGGGCAGCGAATACAGCTGCAGGCGATCCGGGTAGCTGGCGGGCCATTTTTGCGTGATGGCGAAGGTGGATAGATCGTGCATCGATTCCTCCTCAGGGTGACGTCGGAGATAAAACAGCGCGCCGTATAGCGAAGGCGCACCTTGGCTTGTTTTCATTCGGACAGCGGCGGTCTGTCCTCGTTGCGGCTGGTTGACGCTGCAGGTTGGGGCGAGACGCCCAGGCAGCAGGTGGACGGGGTGAAAACTCAACGTTGTTGTGTGCGTCGCTTTGCACTGGCATTGGCGCCCGCTATGGTTCAAGTTTCAACTTCGCCATGGAGCGCTGCACGTGTCCCTTACTACCCCCTACGACTCGCAAAACATCTTCGCTCAGATCATTCGCGGCGATGCCCCTTGCTACAATCTCTACGAAGACGATGACGTACTGGCCTTTCTCGACGTGTTTCCGCAGTCCTACGGCCATGCGCTGGTGATTCCGAAGCGCTCCGCGGCCTGCAACATCCTCGATGTGGATACCGAGGCGCTGTGCAAGGTGATGGCGGTGGCGCAGAAGCTGGCGCGTGTGATCGTCGATGAGCTGCAGCCTGACGGCGTGCAGATCGCGCAGTTCAACGGGGCGCCAGCGGGGCAGACGGTGTTTCATATCCATGTGCACATCGTCCCGCGCTATTCGGGAGAGGGGCTCGGTATTCATGCCGCAGGCAAGGCCGATCCAGCGGAGCTGGAAAAGCTGCAGGCGCGGTTGGTAGGCAAGCTTGCCGAGATCGAGCGCTGATCGTCACCCGAACCAGTACCGCTGCTGCGACAGCTACAGCCCCGACCATCGCAGCAGCGAAGAGACACCAAAGTACTATTCGTGGCTGATGTGAGGCTTCGTACCCTGCGGGCATGAAGCCTGCTCCGTGGTTCCTCATCCTCTATTTCGCCCGCGCATGCCTCGCCGCACTTGGATGTGGGCGTGGTGTTCTGCTCGCGATGTTGCCATTGTTTGTCCAGGCGCAGGGCGAGACGCAACCACTGCCGGTCCTTACGCTCAGCGTGCTGCAGTTCGGCACGCCGCATTGGGAACTCGATCATCTCAAGCGTCACAACCTTGACCGGGCCAATGGCTTCGAGTTGAAGGTGCGTCTGGTGGCTGACCTGCCCGCATCACGGCTGGCGCTGAGCAGCGGCAGCGTGGACGGCGCGGTCAGCGATTTGCTCTGGGCCCAGGCGCGCTACGAGGCCGGCACGGCATATCGCTACCTGCCTTTTTCCTCGCAGATCGGCGAAGTTCTGGTAAGTGACGCCAGCGACATTCGCACCTTGGCCGATCTGCGCGGCAAACGTATCGGTGTGGCAGGCGGGCCGGACGGGCTGGGCTGGCAACTGTTGCAGCAGCTAGCGGCAAGGCAGGGAATCGATCTGGCGCGCGAAGCGACAGTGCAGTACGCCGCGCCACCGCTGCTCAGCCAGGCGCTGCGGCGCGGTCAGGTGGACGCGCTGCTGACCTTCTGGCACTTCTCGGCGCGGCTGCGCGGCGAAGGTGGCGTACACGCAGCGTTCGGCCTGAATGAACTGGTCGGAACACTGAGTCTCGATCCGGATCTGCCCGTGCTGGGTTATCTGTTTCCGCAAGCCTGGGCCAACGCGCACGGCGACCTGCTAGAACGCTTCGCCAGCGCGCTGCGACAGACCAAGGACGAGCTGGCGAGTCAGCCCGATAGATGGCAAGCGATCCGGCCATTGATGCGTGCCGACAACGACGCAGTGTTCGCCGCGCTGCATGACAGCTTTGTTGAAGGCATCCCGCAGCCGCTGGACGAAGCGCGTATCACTGCGCTGCAGCGGCTGTTGGTCCTGACTGGCGCCAAGCAGGGCCAGCTGATGCCCGCGGCGCTGTTCCAGAGTGGGCCATGAGTGGGTCGCGCTATGCCTGCTGGGTTGCGCTGCCGCTGTTGGTGGCGATCTGGGCTGTCGTAGCAGCGAGTACGAACACGCCCCTGCTGCCGAGTCCGGCAAATGTGCTGCGGACCTTCTTGCTGGCGGTTGAAAGCGGCGAGCTGCCCCATCACCTATTGGTCACTTTGCGTCGGGTGCTGATCAGCTTTGCGCTGGCGATGGCGCTGGGTGCGCTGCTGGGCGTCTGGATGGGGCGTTCGCGGTTCGCTAATGCAGTTCTTGATCCCTTGCTGGTGCTGTTTCTCAACCTCCCGGCACTGGTCACCATCATCCTGCTCTACGTCTGGTTTGGTCTGGTAGAAGCGGCGGCGGTGCTGGCGGTGGTGATCAACAAGGTGCCCAACGTGGCGGTCACCGTACGCGAAGGCGCGCGCAGCCTCGATCCGAAGCTGGAGCAGATGGCGCAGGTATACGGCTTCAACTGCTGGCAGCGGGTAGTGAACGTCTGGCTGCCGCAGCTGTTTCCCTATCTGATGGCGGCGACTCGCGGTGGTCTGGCGCTGATCTGGAAGATCGTTCTGGTGGTCGAGTTGTTGGGCCGGTCCGATGGAGTCGGCTTTCAGTTGCACATGGCCTTTCAGGTGTTCGACGTGGCGAGCATATTGGCCTACAGCCTGGCCTTTATCGCCGTCGTGCAATTGATCGAACTGGCGCTGCTGCAACCGCTGGAGCGTCGCGCATCGAGCTGGCGCAACGCCGGGATGCAGCATGCTTGAGGTGCGCATCGATGGCATTGCGGCAGGCCATCCGGTACTGGGCGTGATCAATGCGCAGGTGCGGGCAGGTGAGCGCATCTGCCTGTTGGGCCCCTCCGGTGTTGGCAAGAGCACGTTGCTCAATGCCATTGCCGGGCTTGACCCGCGTCTGGCGCCGATGGTCCGACTACAACCCGGCCTACGCATCGGCTACCTGTTTCAGGAACACCGCCTGCTGCCGTGGTACACGGTGCGGCAGAACCTCAAGCTGGTCGGCGCAACCGCAGGCGATATCGATCGGCTGCTGGCTGATGTTGGCTTGAGTGATGCGGGTGATCGGCTGCCGGATCAGCTCTCGCTGGGTATGGCGCGTCGCGCGTCGCTGGCCCGTAGCCTGGCAATCAGGCCGGATCTGCTCCTGCTCGATGAACCCTTTGCTTCACTCGACCCGGAGCGCGCCGCCGAACTGCGCGAGCTGATCGTTCGCCTGCTCGATGCGCAACCGCAGATGGCGTTGATCTGTGTAACCCATGATCCCCACGACGCCGATCAACTGGCCAACCGCCTGTGGTACATGAGCGGCCAGCCTGCCACCTTGCGTTGGGATCGGCCCGTTATGGCGGGTGCCAGCACCAGTCAGCTCAGCGAGCAGTTGCGCACGCTCCAGGTCTGAAAAGGCTTGCTGGCCGCGCCATACCGGCGCGCTCACTCATCCAGCCGCCAGCTGCGTCAGAGCATGCAGCAGCAGCCCGACCAAACCGCCGACCAGCGTGCCGTTGATGCGGATGTACTGCAGGTCCTTGCCGACACTCTGCTCCATCTGCTCGACCAGTTCGCGGCTTTCCCAATTTTCCACACGCTGGGCAATGTACTTGCCGATCTGTCCGCGGTAACGCTCGAGCAGGCTCGGCGCGGCTGCCATCAACTGTTCGTTGATCCAGTTGCGCATGGCGGTGTCGGCGGCCAGGGAGTCGCCCAGGCCTTGGGTCAGGCGCACGATCCGTTTGCCGATACGCGAATCCGGGCTTTCTAGATCGGCCTCCAGCCACTCGGTCAGCTCACGCCAGAGGGTCCGAAGGTAGTCGGTCGTCGCGGGGTGCTCCAGCAATTGGGCGACGATGCGCTCGACCTCCAGCCGATAGGCCGGATCATGCTTGAGTCGATCAATGTATTCGCTAACGTGTTCGTCGAAACGCTCGCGCAGAGGATGCTCGGGGTCACCGGCAATCTCGGCGATCACCGCTGATACGCCGTCGACGAACTTGTTGGCCGACCAGCCGCCGACTGCTTTGCCGAGCCCCAGGTAGCGCAGCGTCCTGACTTCAGCCGTGATGGCATCGGCCACCAGCGCGCGGGTGTCGTCGTCCTGCAGCAGTGCATCGACCTTGATCAGCGCTTCATCGAGCATCGCCTGGTGCTTGCCCTGGCGCGTAAGCATTTCCAGCACCTGCCCGCAGATTGGTGCGAGATCGACCTTGCGCGCGCGGTTAATCAGCTTGGCCTGGACGAAGGCTTGCACGCGCTCGTCGTGCAGCGACGCGACGCCGAACCTCGCCATGTTGGTGAGCTGACCGCCTACCGCTTCGGCATTGGCGGGATGGCGTAACCAGTTGGCCAGTCGGCCGCCGATATCGAGTGCCTCGAGCTTGGCCAGCACCATAGGTGTGGAGAGGAAGTGAGTGGTAATGAAGCTCGACAGGTTCTGTCCGATGCGCGCCTTGCTGCGCGGGATGATCGCCGTGTGGGGGATCGGCAGGCCGAGCGGGTGGCGGAACAGGGCCGTCACAGCGAACCAGTCGGCAATCGCACCGACCATCGCCGCTTCAGCGAAGGACGCGAGATAGCCCCAGGCAGGGTGGCGCGGTTCCATGGCGGTTGCGATGACATAGAGCAACGCAGCGAGTAGCAGCAGCAGGCCGGCGACCAGCTTCATGCGCGTGACGGGGGATTGCCAGCGGCGGTGCAGAGGG
Organism: Stutzerimonas tianxiuensis; assembly: GCF_053470365.1. Lineage (NCBI taxonomy): Bacteria > Pseudomonadati > Pseudomonadota > Gammaproteobacteria > Pseudomonadales > Pseudomonadaceae > Stutzerimonas > Stutzerimonas tianxiuensis. The sequence continues at coordinate 38,060 of NZ_JBPVWS010000006.1, forward strand.
CTCATGCGATTCCTCTTTTGTGGCGAGTGGTGTGTGCGGGTGGTGCGCAGGCGTATCGGATCGGGAGGTGCCGACGGGTCTGCCTATACAGCACAGACCCGGTTAGCGAGGTAAGGGTTCGGCATCAGCAGCCGTGCGGCTTATAGCTCGTCGTCTTCCTCGCGCAGCAATACGTAACTATCGTCTTCCAGGCGCTCGCAGACGTAGAACATGGAGATGGTGCCGTCCTGCTCGGTCACGGCCGCGTAGTCGTCCGCCTCGACAGTGAAGAAACCCTTGGAGTCTGAGGCGTGCTCACTGGCAAACACGGCGGTAAAGAACGCCTCTTCCGGCATGCCATCGAAGTAATCGGCCCGCGCCTTGGCGTCCCACTCCTGCGGCGGCTCGAACTGCCCGGTGATGATCACGCGGGCATCGCCCATATCGCGTTCTTCGCCGTCCGGATCGGTTTCGTGAGCGCGGTAGATCGTGCAGTTGAGTGCATCCGGGTCGGCCAGAATACTGTCGCGCGAGGGGGTTTGGGTGGCAGGCATGGCAGGCAGCTCCGGTCAAAGATTGGATTGTCGGCAGTGTGGTGGAGTACAGGGGTCGCTGCAATCGCAAGTTGGAAAGGGCGATGGATTCTTTTGGCTGCAGAGCACTGATCGGACCGCCGGTGCCCGTACAGGCGAACGCTGCAGGGCGCCTGTTGCTCCAATCTGGTAGACCCTTTGCACCAAGCCAACGAGGTAGCCATGAACCAGAGCGACCAGACTCAGCCTGAGCAGAACAAGCCAGCCGACGACCTGCCGGACGTCACCATGACCGACGCCGGCGAGAAGGAAGCAGGTGAGGACCCTGATTTCGATGAAGTCGAAGGCGACGACAACCGGGGCTAGCCCGCTGACGTTCGTTTGCCGCACCGGCTGCCAGCCAGTCGGTACGTCTAATGGCGCACTCACTCGCCGCTTTCTTGCTTAAGAAGCGGGTCGCGCAGATTCATAAAAGGAGCACAGCATGGACAAATACCACGTGAATCCCACCCCGATGGGCTGGGAACTGACCGATCAGCAGTCTCAGGAAACGGTGTTGCGTACCCTCACCAAAGACGAAATGTTCACCGGCCTGGACAGCTTGATGGAAGGCAAGACCGCATCAGTCGAGGTCTACGATCGCCATGGAGCGCTGGAAGAAGAACGGCCCTATCCCGGCAGCAGCCATCCGGTGTCGACCCGGTAAGCCACAACTGTCCGCACGGTGAGCGAATAAAGCTGTCGTACCATTACCGCTTCGCTTACCAGACTGGAGAGTCCTCTATGCGCTTGATCTTCGCCCTGATCCCTGTGCTGGCCTTGGCCGGGTGCTCGTCCTGGCAGGCGGATCCGGAGGACATCACGCCGGTTCCCGAGGAGCGTTTGCGTGCGTACCAAGCGCCTGTCGCCAATGGCGGCGAGCTAGTGGTGACGCGTGACTTTGGTATTCGCGGTGGCGGCTGCTATGTGGCGGTAATGGTCGATCGCAAGCTTGCTGCGCGGATCCACGTAGGCGAGCGGGTGCGCTTGCAGGTGCCGGCGGGGATGCGCATCGTCAGCATCGAATCGGACCCTGAGGACGACACGCTGTGCGGCATGGGCAATTTGTTGCGCGAAAAGGCTGCGCGGGTCGAGCCGGGCGAGACGCTGCAGTTTCGTATCAGCAGTGATAACCGCATCGGCTTCGATATCAATCAGGTCGACACCGAGTAGACCTTCGCATCGCGCTCTGCTGAGGGCGGGCAGTGGGGCGGGTCGCTCGGTCACGGTCACCCGCCGGTATAAAGACGAAACATTCTTCCGCCGGCCACACCGAACCCTCACTTCGCTTTCGTGCTCCCAGATAGGCAAACCGTTGTGCTTGAGCCCTCGGCGTCTATCTGACATCCCCAGCCGTCCGCTCCGCACAACGACCCATACGCCATGCAGCCCTAGTGGCCGCCCGCCAGGAGTCGATGCGTGAAACGAGCCATATCCTCCCTGATGTTCGTCGCCGGGCTAGCCCTGGTTCCCGCGTTGCACGCTGAACAGAGTCCGAGCTACGGGCCGCATCTTGAGGGGTTCGATTATCCCCACGCGATCAAGCGCTTCGAGTTTTCGTCGCAGCGCCAGCCGTTAGAGATGGGCTACATGGACGTAGCCCCAGCGGGTAAGGCCAATGGGCGAACGGTCGTGCTGATGCACGGCAAGAATTTCTGCGCGGCGACCTGGGAAGAGAGCATCGCGGTGCTCTCACAGCAGGGTTATCGGGTGATTGCGCCGGACCAGATTGGCTTCTGCAGCTCCAGCAAACCCGAGCGATACCAGTTCAGTTTCGCGCAACTGGCGCACAACACCCGGGCTTTGCTGCGGTCGCTGGATCTGGAGAAGGTCACCGTCATCGGACATTCGATGGGCGGCATGCTGGCATCACGGTTCGCCCTCAACTATCCGCAAATGGTCGAGCAACTGGTCTTGGTCAATCCGATTGGACTTGAGGACTGGCAAGCCAAAGGCGTGCCCTATGCCCCGATTGAACAGCTGTATCAAAGTCAGCTGAAAACCGACTTCGAGAAGATCAAAGCCTACCAGCAGAAGTTCTATTACAACGGCAACTGGAAGCCGCGTTATGACCGATGGGTGAATATGGCAGCCGGGATGTATGCCGGCGACGGCAAGGAAATAGTCGCCTGGAACCAGGCGCTGACGTCCGACATGGTCTTCACCCAGCCGGTCATTCACGAATTCGATACCCTCAGCGTGCCGACGTTGCTGTTGATCGGTGGCAAGGATCGCACGGCACCGGGTGCGAACCGTGCGCCGGAGGATGTTGCGCAACGCCTCGGGAACTACCCAGAACTGGGCCAAAAGTCGGCGGCGATGATCCCCAACGCTACTCTGGTGACTTTCCCGGAGCTTGGGCATTCCCCCCAGGTCGAGGCCCCTGATGTGTTTCATGAGGCTTTGCTAGACGGCCTCAAGGCGCACTGATCGACGTGGCGCGTACGGATGACGGCACGCCGGTGTTTTAAGACCGGCTGTGCAGGCCTCTACAACGGCCATATCCAGAGAATCGTGGGCACCGACACCAGCACCACCATGATCGACAAAGGCAGCCCGAGTCGCCAGTAATCACCGAAACGGTAGCCGCCCGGCGCCATTACCAGAGTATTCGACTGATGTCCGATGGGGGTGAGGAAGGCGCATGACGCCCCAATCGCGACCGCCATCAACAGCGGGTCGGCAGAGGCCTCCATGCCTCGTGAGAGCGCTATTGCCACAGGCGCGGCGAGTACCGCCGCTGCGGCATTGTTGACGACGTTGGACAGCAGCATTACCCCAATCATCAGGATCGCAACGGTGGCTGCCGGCGGCGCAGCCTGACCCACCTCGAGCAGGGCATCGGCGATCAGGCGTGAGCCACCCGTGGTTTCCAGTGCTTCGCCGATGGGCAGCATCGCGGCAATCAGGACGATGATCGACATGTCGATGCTTTTGTAGATGTCGCCGGTCGGCACCAGCCCGACGAGGATCATCACCAGCGCACCGGCTACCAGCGCCACAGCCGCCGGAACGATGCCCAGTGCGATAAGCGCCAGTGCGGCGGCGAATATACCGCTGGACAGCAACACTTTTTGCGGAGCGGTGATGCGTAAGCCGCGCGAGGCCAGGGGCAGGCAACCAAGGCTGTTGAGGGCGGTTTGCAGTTGGTCCTCGCGCGCCTGCAGCAGCAGAATGTCGCCGGCGGCAAAGCGAATTTTGCCGAGTCTCTGCTGCAACCGTTGCCCTTGGCGAGCCACGGCCAGGATGTTCACACCGTATCGCTCGCGCAGCGAAAGACCGGTCGCGCTCGTGCCGACCAGTGACGAGCTGGCCGTCACGATGGCCTCTGCCAGCGCTCGCTCGGCACGGCGATCCCCGTTGGATTCGGTGGTATCGGGCTGCTTGTCCGCGTCGCCATTCTTTTCCGCGCGCTTTTCCTGCTCGGCTTTCTCCCGCGCCTCCGCCTTGCTGTCGGCTTCGGCGGCGAGTTGCAGGTGAGTGACGTCGAGAAAGCGCTTCAGGCTGTCGGAGTCCGCTTCGACCATGAGGATGTCTTCTCCGCGCAGCACGTCGTAGGTCGACGGCATGCGCTGATACTGTCCGTCTCGTATCAGGGCGATGACCATGACATCCGCCTCGTCACCGCCTGCAACGATCAGATCATGCAGCGAGCGACCGACATACTTGCTGTCTGCCGGAATTTGCAGCTCAGTCATGTAGGCGCTGATTTCGAACAGCTCCTTGTCGCCACTTGGATCTTCACGGCGAGGGGTCAGGCGCCAGATCAAGCCGATGAACAGTACGCCGGCGAGCGTGATCGCAAGGCCCACCGGCAAAAAGTCGAACATGCCGAACGCCTCGTCGGCGACCTCACGCCGATAGCCAGCAATGATTATGTTTGGTGGTGTACCTATCAGCGTCAGGGTGCCGCCAAGCAACGAGCCGAAGGCCAGCGGCATCAACAGGTAGGAGGGCGATCGGCCGCTTTGACGGGACATCCACACGGCCACCGGCATGAACAGCGCCAGTGCGCCAACGTTGTTCATGAACCCCGAGCACAACGCGACGATGCCCGTCAGTGTCAGTACCTGAATCCAGGGACGGTCACCGACTTTGGTCAGGTGGCGTGCCAGCGAATCCACCACGCCGCCGTTGAGTAGCCCGCGGCTGAGTACCAGAACCGCCGCAACGGTGATCACGGCCGGATGCCCGAGGCCCATGAACGCCTCCTGCGGTGGCACGATGCCGGCCAGGGTGACCACCAACAAGGCACCCACTGCGACGATGTCGTAACGCCAGCGATTCCACACGAACAGGCCCAATGTCGCGGCGAGGACGGCGAACACGATCAGCTGATCGCTTTGCATGAATAACTCCGGAAGGCAGCTGCACGCGCTTTAACGAGGCGTCGGTCAGCAGAACGGGTGGAATGGTTTGGAAGGTTGCGCCATGCGGCTGCTGGCACGTGGCGCGGTCTCTACAGCAAATGGAGCGCAGCGTTCGTGTCCGCCTCGCTGCGCGCCAGTCAGCAGGGGAAGCGGAGGCAGACCTGAGCGCCATTTAAATTGCGGCGGATGACGGTCGCGTTGCAAGCGTGCGCCAGAGCGTCGACCAGCTCTCTGCCCTTGGCGCTGCCGCGTGGCGTGCTGCTGGTGAGTTCGTCCTCGCTGAAACCAGGCCCCTGGTCGGCAATGCATATCTCGGCCACTCCCGGCTCCGGTCGCCGCACAGTGAGAGCGATGCGGTTCACCCGTCCATGCTTGATTGCATTGATTACCAGCTCGTTGACGATCAGGCCAAGGTTGGAAGCAGTCTGGAATGAAACCTTCACCGACTGAGCCTCGGTTGTCAGGATGTGATCCTCACCCCGTTCGATGGTGAGCACGCTGCGCGCCAGATTCGGCAGATATTCGGCCAGGTCGACAACTCCGCTGGTGTATTTGTGCAACTCGTTCTGCACCGCCCCAACGCCATGAATACGGCTGATCGCTCCTTGCAGGAGGGTTTTGGCTTCCTCGCCACTGGCGCGGTTCTTCGAGAGTTGAAGGAACGAGATGATCAGCTGGAGGTTGTTCTTCACCCGGTGGTTGAGCTCAGCTAGCAAGAGCCGCTGGTGCTCTTCAAGGTCTCGCTGCTCGGTGATATCGATGCAGCTGCCGAAGTAACCGGCGAACTCGCCGTTGCGGAAAAAAGGCGCGCCGTTGTCGAGAAACCAGCGATAGACACCGTCACGGCGGCGCAGTCGGTAGGGCATGGTGAAGGCTTCGCGGGCATCGAAGGCATCGTTGTAGATCGCGACGCAACGCTCGAAATCGTCCGGGTGGACGTCTTCTGCCCAGCCATAGCCGAACAATTGCTCCGGCGTTCTGTCGACGAATTCCTGCCAGGGCTTGTTGAACCAGTCGCAGAGTTTGTCGGTACGTGACCGCCAGATCATTACCGGTGCGTTATCGGCAAGCTCACGGAATTCGCGCTCGCCCATGCCGTCCTGCGGTTCACCCACAGGTTCTTGCGACTGGTCCATGTTCAGGCTCCTGGGCGGTTGCAGGTTAAAGCAGGGGAGTAGACTTCAAGCGAAGCCGGCACGGACATTGGTAACACAGTCAGCCCACTGATCAGAGCCTGTGCGATCGCTACGCAGCGGCCCAGATCGCTCGGTTCGTAAGGCTTGCGTAACAACCCCAGGGCGGCATCGGTGTTGTTGCGCGCCGCTTCGGTCTGGCCGCTGACGAACATCGACGCAATCCCGTAGCGCTTGCGCAGAGTGCGCGCGAGCGCAACGCCTTCATCGTGCCCCGCCAGGTTGATGTCAACCAATGCGATGTCGATGCTCTGGCTGTCGGCCAGCGCCAGGGCTTGCTCATCGCCATAAGCGGGGCCGATGATCTCGTGTCCTTCGTCTTCCAGCATAGACGCTGCGATCAACGCGAGTATGGGATCGTCTTCAACCAGCAGGATGCGCATGAAAGCCTTTCGGTATAGGAAAAGGAGGAGTTTTTGCGGAGCCACGGCAATTAGCCGTGAAGTCTAGCAATGCCGACAAGCGACTTGCGAACATTCATCGATGAGCGCTCATGATTCGAGCGGCGCCTAGGGCGCGGAACATTGGCGGGTGCGGTTCCGACGCCTATGGTTGTTGAAGACCGTAATCAGCTGCTGCGTCGCCTCCCAGGAGGTTGCACGCTGTAGCGCTGCTGATTGGGTCATGTTTGGCCCCAAAGCAAATGTGCGAGAGCCCGGCACATCAGTTACCAAGGATTGACGACCGCATGCCTGAATCCATCAGTCTCACATGCCGTGACGGCTATTCACTGTCTGGGCAGCTCTGGCTGCCAATTGGGGACAGCTGCGGCTCGGTGGTTATCAGCAGCGCGACCGGTGTGCTGGCGCGCTACTACGCCCGGTATGCGGATTTTCTGCGCGAGCAGGGCTACACGGTACTGACGTACGACTACCGCGGTATTGGCGGCTCGCGGCCTGAAAGCCTGCGCGGCGTGCACATTCGCTGGCGCGACTGGGGTGATCTGGACTTCGACGCCGCGGTGCACTGGATGCGCCAGCGTGATCCTGACGGTCCGCTGGTTGCGGTCGGTCACAGCATTGGCGGTTTCCTGCCGGGTTTCGCGGCGGCCGCGACCGAAGTGGACCGCTTTCTCAGCGTTGGGGCGCAATACGCCTACTGGCGTGACTATGCGGCTGCGCAGCGCCTGCGGATGTTCGCCAAGTGGCATCTCTGCATGCCTGCAATGGCTGCGTTGTTCGGCTATTTTCCCGGCCGCCGCTTGGGCTGGCTGGAGGATCTGCCGGCGGGCGTTGCACGGGAATGGGCGTTTCGCCGGGCAAGGCTGGAACAGAGCTACCCCGAGCACGAGCGGGCCGATGTGCTTCAGCGCTTTGCTGCGATCAATGCGCCCATCCTGGCGGTTAGTGTCAGCGACGATGAATACGGCACGCCAGCGGCTATTGCGCGCGGGCTGGCCTATTACCGCAACGCTCAGGTCCAGCAGGTGCAGCTCAGCCCGGCGGCACTGGGCATGGAGCGGGTCGGGCACTTCGATCTGTTCCGCGAACGCCACCGAGACGGATTCTGGAAAGCCAGCCTGGGCTGGATCGAGGAGGGCCGCAACCCCTGGTCAGACGAGGCACAACCCGCCGTTTGTGCAGCCTACTGAGCGCGAACGCGGCCGCACTTCAACTGCGGTTGGTCTCTGAATCGCCTGGCAATGTTCTGTTGGCGGCGTGCTCCACTGGTGTCTCCAGCAATTCGCGGATGGCTTCGGCATAGGCGCGCCGACCCACGCGCATGGCGTTGTTGTGGTTGCCGCCTTCTATCAGCAGGAGCTGTTTGGGGTTACGCGCAGCGGCGTAGAGTGCTTCGCTGAAGCTCGCCGGCACGTATTGATCTTGCGTTCCGTGGACCAGCAGGAGTGGCATGCCGACCTGGTCGATCTTTTCCAGCGAGTCGAATTTCTGCGACACCAGCCAATGGATCGGCCAGGCGGTGTCGGCCACTTCCGTCGCGATATCGGCCAGGTTGGTAAAAGTGGATTCAACGATCAATGCGCGCGCTTGCGGTGGTTCGTCCCGGCGTTTGGCTTCACGGCCAAGCTCGGCCGCCAGGTCTACCGCCACAGCGCCGCCCAGCGAGTGGCCATAGATCAGACGTTTGCCGGCGTCTGGTTGCAGCGTTTTCAAGTGGTCCCAGGCGATGCGAGCATCTTCATAGACGGTGGCCTCGGACGGCAGCTCGCCGAGGCTCTGGCCGAAGCCCCGGTAGTCGATTGCCAGCACCGAAAAACCCAGCGACCGAATCTGCTCCAGCCGGAACAGGTGCCCGGTGAGGTTCCACCGCGACCCATGAAGATAGAGAATCGCTGGCGCATCTGCCGCTTCGGCTGGCCACCACCATGCGTGGATGTTCTGGCTGTCGCCAAACGCAGGCGCAGTCAGCTCCAGTTCTTCTACCCCATTGGGCAGGCCTCGATACCAGCTGGCGGTACCAGGCTCGATACGAAACACCAGTTCTCGCTCTTTCTGCTCGAGCATTGAGCAACCTACCGGCAGCACGGCGAGCGCAGCGAGGATGATCAGCGAAGCAACTGTGCGGGCTCTGGTGCGGAAAAACGGCAACTTCAACATGCGGTGAGGGCGTCTCCTTCTGGAGCGGACATTGAGCGTCCAGTTGGATAGGCACGCAAGCGGCTAGCGTCGATAAGTCATTACTACAGATTGCAGTGCGGCACGGGTGACTAGCGGCCATTGATTAGCGATGCGGAGTAGCATCAACGCTCCTACTGCTGATGGAGGTTCATCGTGACTACCGCACGTATCGGTTTGCTGCCCGCTTTATTGATCGCCGCCGCGGTGGCTTTTGCTGGTTGGTCTGTAGGGCAGGGGGTGGAGCGCTTTCGCATGGCGGATCGCTCGGTGACGGTCAAAGGGCTCGCGGAGCGAGACGTGTCGAGTGATTTCGCCGTCTGGACACTGGGTTTTCGTCGTGCCGGCAACGATTTTGCCAGCGTTCAACAGAGCCTGTCCGAGGATCGCAATCGAGTCGTAGCATTCCTTCGCGAGCAGGGATTCGCTGACGACGAGATCGAAGTGCGCCCATTACAGGTTCAGGATCTGTTGGCGCGTGAGTGGGCCCCGCAGGAGATCGCCCTGCGTTTCAACGGCAGTGGGCAGGTGCTGGTGAAATCGGCGCGTGTCGAGGCGGTCGGTAAGGCCGCCAACGGGGTAGACCCTTTGATACAGGCCGGCATCCAGCTGGATACCGAACAGAACGGATTTAGCGGGCCGCGCTACCAGCTGCGAGGCTTTAATGATCTCAAGCCTGCCTTGCTGGAGGACGCCACACGCAATGCCCGCGAGCAGGCTGCCAAGTTCGCCGAAGATGCCGGTGCGCAGCTCGGCGAATTGAAGACTGCCAACCAGGGTGTAATCCGGGTGCTCGACGACGACGGCAGCGACATGGACACCGGACGTACGCCAGGCAAGCGTCTGCGTGTGGTCAGCACATTCGAATACGCGCTGCAGTAATTCCCCTGTTGCTGGGACGCCGAGGCCGGTCGCGGTTGTAGAAGGATTGACCCCATGTGGCGGGAGGCTCGATATCCCTCCGAACATTGCGCTGTTTGCGGTGTTTTTTTTGCGGGGCAATCAGCAGGTGTTTAGGTTTTGCCAGTTCACGACTCGATGAGGTCATTCCCTCAATCGCAGGCGGTAGCGGCTCCCCTTGTTTCTTCGCTTGGGTTGCTTGCGGTCCAGGCCCACCAGAACACCAGCAAGCCGACGGCAGCGGTAGCGGCGCCGATGTAGCCGGTCGATGTCCAGCCAAGTCCGGCGCTGATCGCCAGCCCGCCGAGCCAGGGTCCGAGCGCGTTGGCAACGTTGAATGCCGAATGGTTGGATGCGGCTGCCAGGGTCTGGGCTTCACCGGCCACATCCATCAGGTGGGTCTGCAGGGGCGGGCCGAGCGATATCATGGTGCCTACCGCAAACGCGGCTGGAAGGATCGTCCACAGCGAGTGCGCGGCGAGCGGGAACACCAGCAGCACCACAATGCTCCATAGCAGCAACCAGGCAATCGCCTTGAATCCCAACTTGTCGAACAGCCAGCCGCCAAAGATGTTGCCGACGATGCCGCCCAGGCCGAGCGCGGCCAGGCCTACCGGAATCCAGTGCTCGCCGACGCCGGTGACCTCCAGCAGGGTCGGCGCCAGGTAGCTGAATACGCAGAACATGCCGGCGAAACCGATCGAGCTGATGGCCAGCGCCAGCCACACGGGTTTGCGATTGAAATCACGCAGTTCGAGCATGGGGTTGTTGCGCGGCTCACTGCGGTCGAGCGGCAGGAAGATTGCCACCAGCAACACCGTCAGCAGGGCGATGAGGCCCACCAGGCCGAAGGCCCAGCGCCAGCTGAGCCATTGCCCCAGCCAGGTGGCGGTTGGGTTGCCGATCAGCATCGCAATAGTCAGGCCGGCCAGTACGCGGCTGACCGCCTTGGCGCGTTGATCGGGGGCCACCATTGAAGCGGCGACCAGCATGGCTACGCCGAAATAGGCGCCGTGGGGCAGCCCTGCAATAAAGCGAAAGACCATCAGCGTGTGGTAATCCGCCGCCATCGCGCTGGCGAAGTTGCCCAGTGCGAAGAAGGTCATCAGCAGCAACAGCAGATGCCGCCGAAACACTCGGGAACCGAGGATCGCCAGCAGCGGCGCTCCCACCACCACGCCCAGCGCATAGGCGCTGATCACGTGGCCCACCTGGGGTTCGCTGATTCCGAGGCCCTGCGCGACGTTGGGCATCAGACCCATGATGGCGAATTCGCCGGTGCCGATGGCGAACCCGCCCATGGCCAGGGCCAGCTCGATCAGCAATATGGCGCGTGCCGAAAGCGTCGGCTTGCCTGTGGCGTTCACATGGTTCATCGGTGCCTCGACGGAATGATTCGAATAACGGACACGCGCCGCTCAAGTCGAGCGGCGCTGGGGTGTGTGGGGGTGGGCGAATAAGTAGGCAGCGATCGTAGGTTGAAGTTCTGCTCCGCGTCGAGGACCGACTGCGCTTATGGCGCGACCCATGTCACGGTGCGTTTGGGGGTTGCGGCTCGGTTGTCAATGGATCGCCTGGCCAAAGCACGCATTGATTGATGACCCTGCCGAACCGTTCCTCGGGAAAACGAAACTATTGTCGGAGCGGCTCTGTCAACTGAACGTACCCAAGCAGAGAGGAACGCGCCATGAGCAGTACCGGAGATAAAATGAAAGGCAACCTCAACGAAGCCGCGGGCAAGGCCAAGCAGGGTCTGGGCGAGGCGACTGATAACGAGCGCATGAAAGGCGAAGGCCAGCGTCAGGAAGTTAAAGGCGACGCTCAGCAAGTCAAGGGCGAAGCCAAAGACACAGTGAAGAAGGGCGTTGATCGCGCCTGACCGCTGAGCCAAGAAAAAAGCCCGCATCGCGGGCTTTTTTCGTTTCTGGCGCTTAGCGCTCCAGATACTGCAGTTTGTCCTTCACGCCGTCCCACTCTTCGGCATCGGGCAGCGAGTCCTTCTTCTCGGTAATGTTCGGCCAAACTTCCGCCAGATCGGCGTTCAGCTGGGTGTATTCCTGCTGATCATCGGGCACTTCATCCTCGGAGAAGATCGCCTGGGCAGGGCACTCCGGCTCGCAAAGCGCGCAATCGATGCACTCGTCGGGATGAATGACCAGGAAGTTCGGGCCTTCGTAGAAGCAGTCCACCGGACAGACTTCCACACAGTCGGTGTATTTGCACTTGATGCAGTTGTCGGTGACGACGAAGGTCATTTCTAGCTATCTCCTCGGGCGTGTCAGGTGGCGTTGCAATGACGCCCCCGTTCGGCAGGACTATGGCGACACCAGGCAAATGCCGCCTATATCCAAAAAATGCGCGCGATTCTATCAGCTTTTAGCAGCCGTCAGACACGCGCTTTCAGGTTGTATAGCAGGTCCAGCGCTTGGCGCGGGCTCATATCATCGGGATTGATCCGCACCAATTCTTCGACCACCGGATGGGGCAGGCTGGCGAAGAGGTCATTCTGCATGGGTGGGGCAGGCTGGCCGGGCGCCATTTTCGGCGTTTCGTGAGGCAGACTGGTAGTTTCCAGCCGCGACAGATGGTCACGTGCGCGTTGGATCACCTCACCTGGCACGCCAGCCAGTTGTGCCACGGCCAAGCCATAGCTCTGGCTTGCCGGACCCGGCAGGACGTGGTGAAGGAAGACGATGCGATCATTGTGCTCGGTGGCCGACAGGTGCACGTTGGCCACCGCTGGCTGGCTTTCCGGCAGCACGGTGAGCTCGAAGTAGTGCGTCGCGAACAAGGTGTAGGCGCGCAGCTTGGCAAGGTGCTCGGCAGCCGCCCAGGCCAGCGACAAGCCATCGAATGTGCTGGTGCCTCGACCGACTTCGTCCATCAGCACCAGACTGCGGTCGCTGGCATTGTGCAGAATATTGGCGGTCTCGCTCATTTCCACCATGAAGGTCGAGCGGCCGCCAGCCAGGTCGTCCGAAGAGCCGATGCGGGTGAAGATGCGGTCGACCAGGGACAGCTCGCAGGCCTTCGCCGGAACGAAGCTGCCGATCTGCGCCAGCAGGACGATCAGCGCGGTCTGACGCATGTAGGTCGACTTACCGCCCATGTTCGGACCGGTGATGACCAGCATGCGGGTGTCGTCATCAAGGTTGAGATCGTTGGCGACGAACGGCGTCTGCAGGACCTGCTCGACGACCGGATGACGACCTTGTTCGATCTGCATGCAGGGGTGCTCGACGAAACGTGGACGGTTGAGATCAAGCGTCAGCGCCCGTTCGGCCAGGTTGCTGAGCACGTCGAGTTCGGCCAGAGCCGCGGCGCTGTCCTGCAGTGGTGCGAGATGACCAATGAGGCGTTCCAGCAATTCTTCGTAGAGCTGCTTTTCGCGCGCCAATGCGCGGCTCTTGGCAGACAGCGCCTTGTCTTCGAATTCTTTCAGTTCGGGCGTGATAAAGCGTTCGGCCCCCTTGAGTGTCTGCCGGCGAATGTAATCGGCTGGGGCCGACTCGGCCTGCTTGCTCGGCAGCTCAATGAAATACCCGTGCACGCGGTTATAGCCAACCTTCAGATTAGCCAACCCGGTACGGGCCTTCTCACGGGTTTCCAGATCCATCAGGTACTGGCCGGCGTTCTCCGACAGCGATTGCAACTCGTCCAGCTCGGCGTCATAGCCGGTTTTCAGGACGCCACCCTCACGGATCACGGCCGGTGGATTATCGATGATGGCTTTAGCCAGCAAGGCAGCCAGCTCGGGATAAGTCCGAATGGTGGCTGCCAGCTCGATCAGGTGCGGCGCCACCAGTTCCTGCATGCCCTCCTGCAACTGGGGCAGTGCCGCGAGCGCGTCGCGCAGGCGCGCCAGATCGCGGGGACGCGCGTTGCGCAGGCCGATCCGCGCGAGGATGCGCTCGAGGTCACCGATTTCCTTCAGCTGTGGCTGGATCTGTTCAAAACGATAGTGCTCGAGCAGGCAGGTGATCGAGTCCTGGCGGGCCTCGAGCACGCGTCGATCACGCAGGGGGCGATTCAGCCAGCGGCTGAGCAGGCGGCTGCCCATGGCGGTCTGGCAACGGTCGACTACTGATTGCAGGGTGTTTTCCCGTCCGCCGCCAAGATTGATGTCCAGTTCCAGATTGCGCCGGGTCGCCCCGTCGAGAATCACTGTCTCGTCGAGGCGTTCGTGACGAAGGCTGCGCAAATGATGCAGAGCGGTACGCTGAGTTTCTTTGGCGTAGGTCAGGAGGCAGCCCGCGGCGCCGATGGCCAGCGTCAGCTGCTCGCAGCCGAAGCCTTTCAGGTCCTGAGTGCCGAACTGCTGGCAGAGGCCCTTGAAGCCGCTGTCACGGTCGAAATCCCAAGGCGCGCGACGGCGCACACCGCGGCGCTTCTCCACCGGCAGATTCGCCGGCCAATCGTCCGGGATCATCAGCTCGGCCGGGTTGAGACGTTCGACTTCAGCCAGGAGCGTTTCCCAGCCGCCGAACTCCTGCACGCTAAATCGGCCGCTGGTGATGTCCAGGACCGACAGGCCGAACAGCTTTTCATCGCCGACCACCGCCGCAAGCAGGTTGTCGCGGTGCTCGTCGAGTAACGCTTCATCACTCACCGTGCCGGGGGTGATGATCCGCACCACCTGTCGTTCCACCGGGCCCTTGCTGGTGGCCGGATCGCCGATCTGCTCGCAGATCACCACGGACTCGCCAAGCTTCACCAAACGGCTGAGATAGCCCTCGGCCGAGTGAAACGGAATGCCAGCCATGGGGATCGCATTCCCACCGGACTGGCCACGCGCGGTCAGGGTAATGTCCAGCAGCTTGGCCGCTTTCTTGGCGTCGTCGTAGAACAGCTCGTAAAAGTCGCCCATGCGGTAGAACATCAGCTGATCAGGGTGCTCGCGTTTGAGCTTCCAGTACTGCTGCATCATGGGCGTGTGATGGGACAGGTCTTGTGACATATAGCTCGACTTGGGGCGATGTGCAGGTAACAGCGCGGGCGCGGCTCGATCCCGTTCAGGTATCGGCCACCGTTGGTGGCACTGTGTGCAGGATGAAATAAACCGGGAAGGTTATCATGGCCCGCGTGGGTGCGAAGGGCCAACCTGCCGAGCCGGTACCTGAGATGCCCCGCATGGGTTTGATTGCTTTGGAAGTGCTATGTCTGCTCTAGAACAGGCGTCGAACGCATCGGCGAATCTGCTTCTCGTTACGTTGGTCAACGTCATCGTCGTTGCGGTAGTCGTGGCGATTCACTACGAGTTTCTGTCGCGCCTGTCTGCAAGCAGGGCGAGCCCCCATTTCCATCATCGCGTTGGGATAGTGTTTGGTGTGTTCGGCGCATTGACCGCGCACGCGGTAGAGGTCTGGGTGTTCGCCTTTGCCTACTACCTCATGCACCACGCGACTGGGTGGGGGACGCTGGCCGGCGAGTTCAGCGGCAGCCTGCTGGACTGTGCCTATTTTTCTTTCACGACCTTCACGACCGTTGGTTTCGGGGATATCCACCCCGTCGGCGCCATTCGATTTCTGACGGGCATCGAGGCGTTGACGGGCCTGGTGTTGATCACCTGGACCGCCTCGTTTCTGTTTCTCGAAATGCAGCGTCACTGGACCGTTCGGTGATGGCATTCATCAGGCTGCGTCTGGCGACGTGTGGCTGACCCTCAGAAACGTGCGCTGTTAAGGTAGCGTTTGATATCGATATAAGGAGCCTTCATGTCCGCCTTGACCGAACTCGCGGCGCAGCTAGGCCATGCGCTCCAGCAAAAGTCGGCGCAAGTAACCACCGCCGAATCTTGCACAGGGGGAGGTATTGCCGAGGCCATTACCCGCATTGCTGGCAGCTCGGCCTGGTTCGAGGCTGGTTTTGTCACCTACTCGAACGGTCAGAAAACGCGTCAGCTGCAGGTGCCGGAACATCTGTTTTCAGAAGTGGGTGCGGTGAGCCGTGAGGTTGTAGAAGCTATGGTCTGCGGCGCCCAGGTCGCCAGCGGAGCGCGCTACGCCGTTGCCGTCAGCGGCGTAGCAGGGCCGGGCGGTGGATCGCCGGATAAGCCGGTCGGTACGGTTTGGTTGGCCTGGGGGTGCGAGGCTGAGCGGTTTGCAAGACGCTTCCAGTTTGACGGCGACCGACAGTCTGTTCGTGAGCAGAGTGTGAAGGCTGCGCTCGTCGGACTGATCCGCCTAGTGGCCGGAGAAAATCCGATTGAGGGCTAGGCGCTCGTTTTTGCCTATGCTCTAATACTGTCTACTTATACAGTTGTCGTGGCCTCTGGCCCTCTTGATCAAGTGAGGATTGTAATGGACGAGAACAAGAAGCGCGCCTTGGCTGCCGCCTTGGGCCAGATCGAAAAGCAGTTCGGTAAAGGCGCGGTCATGCGCATGGGCGATCATGATCGCCAGGCGATCCCGGCCATTTCCACTGGCTCGCTGGGCCTGGACATCGCGCTCGGCATTGGCGGTCTGCCTAAAGGTCGGATCGTCGAAATCTACGGTCCGGAATCTTCCGGTAAGACCACCATGACGCTTTCCGTCATTGCTGAGGCTCAGAAGGCCGGCGCCACTTGCGCCTTCGTCGACGCCGAACATGCGCTGGATCCCGATTACGCTGGCAAGCTCGGCGTCAATGTAGACGACCTGCTGGTTTCACAGCCCGATACCGGCGAACAGGCTTTGGAAATCACCGACATGCTGGTGCGCTCCAACGCGGTCGACGTGATCATTGTCGACTCCGTAGCGGCTCTGGTCCCCAAGGCGGAAATCGAAGGCGAGATGGGCGATACCCACGTCGGTCTGCAGGCTCGTCTGATGTCTCAGGCGCTGCGCAAGATCACCGGTAACATCAAGAACGCCAACTGCCTGGTTATCTTCATCAACCAGATCCGCATGAAGATCGGTGTGATGTTCGGCAGCCCGGAAACCACCACCGGCGGTAACGCATTGAAGTTCTATGCGTCGGTTCGTCTCGACATCCGCCGTACCGGCGCGGTGAAGGAAGGCGACGAAGTGGTCGGCAGTGAAACGCGGGTCAAGGTCGTCAAGAACAAGGTGGCGCCACCGTTCCGTCAGGCCGAGTTCCAGATTCTTTACGGCAAGGGCATCTACCGTAATGGCGAGGTCATCGACCTCGGCGTTCAACAGGGTCTGGTCGAGAAGTCTGGTGCCTGGTATGCCTACAAAGGCAACAAGATCGGTCAGGGCAAGGCCAACGCTGCTAAATACCTGGAAGAGAATCCAGAGATCGGTCGCGAGATCGAACAGCAGATTCGTGACAAGTTGCTGGTGGTTTCTCCGAGCAGCAAGGCCAATCCGGTCGTTGAAGACCTGGCCGAAGCTGACCTCTAAGCAGCATGCCGGTCGTGCTCGACAGCCCTGCCGCCGTGCGGCGGGCCGCTATGGATTTACTGGCCCGGCGCGAGCACGGACGTATGGAGCTGAGTCGCAAGTTGCGTTCGCGTGGTGCCCCGCCTGATCTCATCGAGCCAGCCCTGGAAAAACTGGCTGATGAGGGGCTGCTCAGCGAGGCTCGCTATCTGGAAAGTTTTGTGCGCATGCGTGCTAATGCGGGTTACGGCCCGTTGCGCATACGTGAGGAACTGACCCAGCGAGGCCTCCCGCGGGAGGAAATCGAGCAGGCGTTACGTGACAGTGGCTTCGACTGGAATGAGCAGTTGCGCGAAGTCTGGTTGCGAAAGTTCGGTGAGTTACCGGGCGATCAGCGTGAAAGGGCCCGCCAGGGCCGCTTTTTGAGCTACCGAGGTTATCCCCTGGATTCGATTGGTCGCCTTCTGCGGGGCGCTTCGTTCGATTGATCCGGATTCGATAGCGGCCATCCCGCAGCTGGTAGAGATCGCGTCACTAACTGAGCTCGCACTACTTCAATCTTTCGCGCTCAGCGGCGAAGCCCAGTGTTCCTTTGCATTGATAAAGTCGGTCAGCTCCCGTAGCCGGCCATGATCCCTTCCGTTAAATACGAAGCTCAGCCTGGGTAACGGCTGCAGTTCCGGCTCGTCCAATTCCATTTCACAGCACGCTTGCTGCTCGAAGCGGCCTTTGAGACAAAGGTCGGCAAAATGTTCGTTCATGTAGGACATGGCGGAATCGGTCAGCACATGGTTCATGCGCATGACGAAGCAGTCTTGCAGCCATCGGCTCGAATGAAAGTTGCTGTAGAAGTGATCGATCTCAGCAGCAGCGTCTTCGGCATTGTCTACCAAGCGCATCAGCCGCATATCAGTTGGAAGGATGTAACGGTTGCCTTCAAGCTGTCGGCGCATGAAGTTCAGCGCGTCTTTCCAGAATGTGCCGCCGGGCTCATCCAGCAGCACAATCGGCACCAGTGGGCTTTTGCCCGTCTGGACCAGCGTGAGTACTTCCAGGGTTTCGTCCAGTGTGCCGAAACCACCGGGACAGAGCACCAGCGCATCGGCCTCTTTGATAAAGAACAGCTTGCGCACGAAGAAGAAGTGAAAAGACAGCAGGTGGTCGGTGCCATCTACCGTCGGATTAGCATGCTGCTCGAAGGGTAGGGTGATGTTCAGGCCGAGGCTGTTATCCATGCCGGCGCCTTCATGGGCAGCCGACATGATGCCGCCACCGGCACCGGTAATAACCATCAGGTCGTAGCGTGCAAGCGTCTCGCCGAGCTCGCGGGCGAGCGCGTACAACGGATGTTCGATGGGCGTTCTCGCCGAGCCGAAAACGGTCACTTTGCGGCGACGCTTGAACTGATCGAGGCGGCTGAAGGCGTGCTCCATTTCACGCATGGTCTGTAGCAGAATCTTGGCATCCCAGCGGCTTCGGTCGGCTTGAGCCATGCGCATGACGGTAACCAGCATTTCCCGATATAGGGGCAGGTTCTGGCTGCTGGATGGAACTACGAGTGCAACCAGTTCATCAATTTTCTTCGATAGCTCGGCACCACTGGTTTTGAAATGTCGCGACAGGTAATCGTCCGATTCGAAAGGCATACAAGTTCTCCCTGTGGAAGCTGGGGCGCTGCT
The DNA here is from genome assembly GCF_053470365.1 of Stutzerimonas tianxiuensis. Classification (NCBI taxonomy): domain Bacteria; kingdom Pseudomonadati; phylum Pseudomonadota; class Gammaproteobacteria; order Pseudomonadales; family Pseudomonadaceae; genus Stutzerimonas; species Stutzerimonas tianxiuensis. Next base: position 56,651 of record NZ_JBPVWS010000006.1, read on the forward strand.
CATCCGCCAGGCGCGAGAACCGTATCTCGCACTGTGGTCTGAGTAAGTCCAGACAGCCGCCGAAAACAATCTGGGTGATGGTATGTCGGCATTTGGCGTTCGTGACGCACTTGTTTCATGCCTAACAGTAGCTCAGCGCAAAGATGTCGAACGTCGGTTCTATCGCTCGGTGAACAGCCACGATCATCGCGCGTGCAGCTTATGTCTGGGGCATCAGTTTCCGGCCATCAGAGTGCGATGCGATCCCCCGGTTCCGGAATGCGGGCTTGCCAATCGAGGCGAACGCGCAGGGCTTCCTGCAATGTATGCATCTTGTCCAGCTCCCCGTGGACTAGATATAGCTCCGGACGCGACTTGAAGTGGCTAGCCCATTCGATCAGCTGCGATTGCCCCGCATGCGCGGAGAAACCGCCCAACGTATGGACCTGGGCGTTCACCGCTATGCGCTGATGCATCAGCTTGACGGTTTTCGCGCCATCGACGATGGCGCGACCAAGTGTGCCGCTCGCCTGGAAGCCAGGAATGACCAGGTGACATTCCTTACGCCAGAGGTTGTGCTTGAAGTGATGAAGAATGCGCCCACCATTGCACATGCCGCTGCCGGCGATAATGATCGCGCCACTTTTGAAACGGTTGATGGCCATCGATTCTTCAGGGGTTGGCGTCGCCCTGAATATCGGCAGCCATGTCTCGATACGCTGCCGGTTACTATCAGGTGCTGCGCCTGGTTCTATGTCCAGCTGCTCCTGGAAAAGTGAGTAGATTGCGTTCGCGCCGATGGCCATCGGGCTGTCCAGAAAGACCACTTGCTGAGGCACTCGGCCCTGGTGGTACAGAAGGCCGAGGTAATAGATCAGATCTTGCGTGCGGCCAACGGCGAAGGACGGCATGAGTACGTTGCCACCATCACGGTGGGCTTGCTGAAGGATCTCGGCCAGTTCTTCGATGGTTGCCTGATGATCGCGGTGGTCGCGATCGCCATAGGTGGACTCCATCAGTACCACGTCGGCCTCGCGCAGTGGCGTCGGCGCATGCATGAGGGGCGAGCAGGCATTGCCGAGGTCCCCGGAAAATACCAGGCGGCGGGTGGCGCCAAAGTCGGTGACGTCGACTTGAACGATAGCTGAGCCAAGGATGTGTCCCGCATCAAAAAAGGTCACGGAGACCCCCGGTGCGGCTTCGAAGACGTCGCCATAGGCGTGAGGCTGTCTTTGCGCAAGCATGCGTTCGGTGTCGACCCGAGTGTAGAGCGGCTTGATGGCCGGCTTGCCCAGACGCGCGCGCCAACGGTTTTCCCACTCGGCGTCCTTTTCCTGGATGTTCGCCGAGTCGAGCAGCATCAGCTCGACCAGCTTCCCGGTCGCTTCGGTGACATGAATCGACCCTTTGAATCCGGCTGCCACGAGCTTCGGTAACAAGCCGCTATGGTCGATGTGTGCGTGTGACAGCACCACGGCATTCAGGGTCTGCGGGTCGAAGCTAAAACCTGCACGGTTGCCGGCCTCCTCTTCGCGCCGCCCTTGGCGCATGCCGCAGTCTAGAAGCACGCGAACGCCATCATGGGTTTCGATCAGATAACAGGATCCGGTGACCTGTTGGATGGCGCCGAGAAAGCTGAGCAAAGCCATGAGAACCTCCTGTCTGTACAGTTGCGCCCAGCATGCCCGCTATGCCGGCAGCTCATCTTGATGCATATCAGAGAGAGCCCGCTAGACGCTGACTAGACTATCGCCAATGCCCACCAACGGAGTGCCTCATGAATCAGCTACTGCCCAGTCTTGACGAGCTGGACCATCATGCGGAGATCCAGCCGGAGTTCGCTCGCTGGCGAACCGGGTACGGACCCTTTGAACATGCTTTGGAAACCCAGGCTTCCGTGTTTCGCCTGGCCCATCAGCTGGTACAGGCCGAGCTGCAGCCGGATCTGGCAAGTGTGTATCGGCTGCTGCAGGCGATCGACAGGATCGGTTCGGCTGGCCTGTGGCTGGTTGTGCACATGACCTATGCGCGTCGGGTTCGGCTGGACGGCTCTGAACTCAGCGCCGAGGACTTCAAGGTTGCGCCAGAAGGGCATACCGGCGGTTCTCTTAATATGGTGCCTGCCTACGCCGGTTATCTAGGACTGAACGCCCTGACCGGCAGTACACGTGCTTGGTTGATGGGGCAGGGCCACTGCGTTGCAGCGATCGAAGCGCTGAATCTGCTTACCGACAATCTGCACCCCGAACAGAAGCAAGCCTACGGCGATGGCGAGGCGGGCATCAATCGGCTCCTCGAAGACTTCTACGGCTACCATCAGGCGGCGGATGGCAGCCCCTCAGCGCCTCTCGGCAGCCATGTCAATGCACACACTGGGGGCGGTATCGCCGAAGGCGGATACCTTGGCTTCGCCGAGCTGCAATATGCCCACATGCCACTGCCTGGCGAGACGCTGGTGGCCTTTCTATCCGATGGTGCAGCAGAGGAACAGCGCGGCAGCGACTGGATTCCGCGCTGGTGGCGTGCCGAGGATTGCGGTGTAGCGCTGCCCATCATGATCGCCAATGGTCGGCGTATCGAACAACGGACCCAGCTTGGCACTCATGAGGGGCTTGAGGGGTTTCGCCAGCATCTTAGCCGTTGTGGCTTTGACCCTATCCCGTTCGATGGGCGTGACCCGGCTGCTTTCGTCTGCGCCCTGTGGGAGATGGAGCAGCGCCTGGTTCGGCGTGTCGAGGAAAAATCCCGCGGTCTGCTGCGCTATCCGCTGCCGATCCCCTACGGAATAGCCGAGACGATCAAGGGATTCGGCTTCTATGGTGCCGGCTGCAATGCAGCGCATAACCTGCCGCTGCCGGGCAACCCGAGCGTCGATGACGCTTCGCGTGAGTTGTTCAATACTCATGCCGCCCCGCTTTTCGTTCCCTGGGATGAGCTTGAGCAAGCTCGCCAGCTGGTTGCGCAGTCCCGCCATGCGCGCCCTGCCGAGCGCGACAACGTCCTCGCGACCAGGCGGCCCAATGCTCCGGTCATGCCGCCGCTCCGGTATCACGATCACGCCTGTTCCCCGATGGCAGCGGTAGATGATTTCTTTGTCGAACTCACCCGTGCCAATCCGTCACTGCGCCCCCGTGTGGGTAACCCCGATGAACTGGCCAGCAATCGCTTGGGCGGCGTACTCAGAGCGATGAAGCACCGCGTGGTCGATCCTGAGGGAGAGCTGGAGGCAGTGGACGGAAAGATCATCACAGCACTGAATGAAGAGGCCGTGGTTTCCGCCTGTCTTGCCAACCAGGGTGGCCTGAACCTGGTTGCCAGTTATGAGGCGTTCTGCGTGAAGATGCTCGGCGCGGTACGCCAAACCCTGATTTTCTCCCGTCAGCAGAAGGAGGTTGGGCGGCCAGCCGGTTGGCTTGGCTGGCCCATCATCGCTACGTCTCACACCTGGGAAAACGGCAAGAACCAGCAGTCGCACCAGGACACCACTTTTTGCGAGGCCTTGCTGAGCGAAATGAGCGATATGGCGAGAGTTTTGTTCCCGGCAGACCACAACAGCGCCATGGCACTGCTGCCTTCGATCTACCAGACCCGCGGTGCGCTGGCTTGCCTGGTCATGCCCAAGCGTGAGCGGCCAGCTATTTTCAATCAGGCGCAGGCCGAGCAGCTTGCCCGTGACGGCGCGATCATCGTTGACGAGCAGAAGGGTGATAACCCCATCCTTCTGATTGCCAATGGCAGCTATCAGTTGACTGAAATGCAACGTGCCACTCAGCGCCTCAAAGAAGCGCGTGTCAGCTATCGTCTGGTGTATCTGCAGGAGCCGGGTCGCTTCCGCGCACCGCGGGATCGTTGGGAGATCGAGGCGCTTGCGGCCGAGGGTGTAACCGAGCGCCTGTTTCCCGAACAGATGGAGATGAGGGTGCTGCTCACTCACATGCGGCCCGAAGTGGCGCGTGGTCATCTCTGGCCGATTTTGCCGGACGTGCGACGAAATTCGGTTCTGGGCTATCGCAATCGTGGTGGCACGCTGGACGAGGGCGGTATGCAATTCGCCAACCGGGCTAGCTGGGCGAATGTATTGGCCGCCTGCGCACGTTTGCTCGATATACCGCGAACCGCACTGCTCAAGCCAGATGAGGCGGCTGCGGTCGCGGGCAAGGGCGATCCGCGCGTGCTGCGCTAGTCAGACCTGTCAAAGGGCAGCGCCGATGCTGCCCTTGGCGTGTTGCCGGCTTCAGCAATCGCTGGAGCGATAGCGTTCCGTGGTGATCGGTTTCTTGCTCTGGTACTCACTGAACTCGAAGCGCAACACTGCGCCCTGGCTCATCAGCTGACGCAGGCCCTCGTTGTTGCAAACGCTGGCGGCCAGTTGGGTGCGGACTTGCTTGGGGTTGTCTCGCATCTGCGCGGCGTGGCGCGGCTGAACGCTCAAATGGTTGACCAGCTCGTTTCCGTCGACGCTGTAGCCCTCGTCGAGCAGGTCGGAGTTGATCGCACGTGGAGTGCCTACACTGCTTTCACGGGCGACTTTTTCCAGCAATTGGCTGAGCGCCTGTTCCTGTGCGGATGCGGTGTGGGCGAAGGGCAGGGCGAGGCAAAGCGTTAAAAGTGTGGTCAGACGGCGCATGGTGATCTCCTGATGACTGCCGTCGTTCGACCGGTGTCGGTCCTCACGGTTCAGCGCTGCCATGGTTTGGGGGCGGCTGTTAAACTCCGCTCCCCCTCTGTTGATCGAACAATCATGACTCACGCCGTCGTCCGCCTTCGCGATGCTCGCCTGGCGCGTAGCGCCAAACCGTTCATTGCCCGCGGTTCGCGCACGCCGCGGTGTGCCCGCTGCCGAGTTGCCTTCAGCCATTGCCTGTGTGACTGGCTGCCATCGGTGACGACCAATAGCGCGGTCTGCCTGATCATGCACGATATCGAGCCGCTGAAACCGAGCAATACCGGTTGGCTGATTGCCGATATCGTGGCTGAAACCTATGCCTTCACCTGGCAACGAACCGGTGTAGACGCTGCGCTGCTAGAGCTGCTGGCCGATGCCCGCTATCAGCCCCTGGTGGTCTTTCCGGGTGAGTACGCGCAACCAGATCGGGTGGTTACGGAGCTTGAGGTCACACCGGGGAAGCGCCCGCTGTTCATCCTGCTGGATGCGACTTGGACCGAAGCGCGCAAGATGTTTCGTAAAAGCCCCTATCTGAATCATCTGCCAGTGCTGAGCTTGCAGGCCGACGTACTGTCACGTTATCGCCTGCGTCGCTCGACCCGCAGCGAACACCTGTGCACCGCGGAGGTCGCTGCGTTGTGCTTGGGCTTGGCTGGAGATGACCAAGGCTGCGCGGCACTGGATACCTGGCTCGATGCGTTCACTGACCATTACCTGGGTGCCAAATATCACCGCGCACCAGATCCCGAGGATGCCACTCATCGGGCGCTGGCTGCCCTTGGCCAGCGCTGATATTGGCCTGTGGGTCAGTGCCTGGCCACCTGTGGGATTTCGGTAGCAGCCGGCACGGGTACATCCTTGCGCGGCCAGAGTTGGGCGGCGAGCATGCCAACGAACATCAGCGCACAACCAAAATAACCGCGCGGACTTAGGCTTTCATCAAGCAAAAATGCTCCAGCAAGTGCGGCGAACACCGCTTCGAGCGAGAGGATGATGGCCGCGTGCGAGGCGATTGCGTGCTTCTGCGCCACGACTTGCAAGGTATAACCAACCCCCACTGCGAACATTCCGCCATAGATCAGGGCCGGCGCGGCAAGCCAGATGCTGTTCAGGCTGGCTTCTTCGAAGACTGCCGCCAGCAGCAGACTGACAACCGCGCAGGTTACGAACTGCAGAAAGGCCAGGCGAATGGCGTCATGACGACCCACGAAAAAGCTCACCAGCAACACATGAATGCCCCACACGAAAGCGCCAGCCAACTGTATCCAGTCGCCGGAAGCGATCTGAAAGTTTTCGTCGATGCTGAGCAGCGCCATGCCAACCACGGCGAGTATTGCGCCTAGCCAGGTGCCCATGCCGGTCCTCTGGCCAATAGCCAGGCCGAGTAAGGGCACGACGATGACGTACAAGCCAGTGATGAATCCGGAGTTGGTCACGCTGGTGAACAGCAGGCCAACCTGTTGCAGGTTGATGCCTATAGTGAGGGCGAGGCCCATGCTGAGGCCTCCGAGTAGCAATCCACGCTGCAAGAATGGCTCGTGGCGAGCAGCGCCTCGGCCTTGGTGCAGCAACAAGGGCAGCAATACGATTGCGCCCAATGCGAAGCGAAGGCCGGTGAACAGGAATGGCCCGATGTTATCCATGCCGACCCGCTGTGCGACAAATGCGCTTCCCCAGATCATGGCCGTGATCAGCATTAAGAAATCGGCGCGAAGGGCTTGTTTGCGCATGTTTGAACTCGTGCGGAAAAACCGCGAACTTTGCATCAAACCGAGGGGCTTTGCCACCGCTTCGCCGTCCGGCGCGGCAAACGGCTGATTAAATGCGGAACGATGATCGAATTTCGCGTGGTGGCGCGATATCATCACCGTGGTCACCCTCGAGCATATTGCGGGTTCTTGCCGTCCTGATTGTCAGCACCCGGCTCAGGCAGGTGAAGCGCCAATAAAAACTATAGGTCCGCCATGGCTGCTTACGAAATCCTTATCGCCGATGATCATCCCCTGTTTCGCAGTGCCCTCCAGCAAGCATTGACGCTTGGGCTGGGCGATGACGTTCGGCTATCCGAGGCGGCTAGCATTGCCGAGCTCGAAGCTCAACTGACCCGAACATCGGACTGGGATCTGGTATTGCTGGATCTCAATATGCCCGGCGCTTATGGGTTCTCCGGGCTGGTGCTGCTGCGAGGTCAGTATCCCCAGCTGCCTGTTGTGATGATCTCCGCACAGGAAGACGCTGCGGTTGTTGCTCGCTCTCGTGAGTTTGGCGCCAGCGGTTTCATACCCAAATCCAGCTCACTCGAAACGATTCAGCAGGCTGTTCGGGTCGTGCTTGATGGCGACGTCTGGTGGCCTAGCAATATCGAGGATGTGGCGCACGTCAGCCCCGAAGCCAAGGCTGCCAGCGAAGGGCTCGCGAGCCTCACGCCCCAGCAGTTTCGCGTGCTCACCATGGTGTGCGACGGTTTGCTAAACAAGCAGATCGCCTATGAACTCAGTGTTTCCGAGGCGACCATCAAGGCGCATGTGACCGCAATCTTCCGTAAGTTGGGCGTTCGCACCCGAACCCAGGCTGCTCTACTGTTGCAGCAGATGGGCTCGATCCCCAGCAGCTGAAAGCACGTTCTTGCCTGTAGATGCCTCGTTAACCGCGCTGGCTCAGTGTCAGGCAATCGTCGGCAGTACAATCTCATCACTGCGGCGGACGCCTGCCGTCAGCGCTCGGCATTGCTCGATGAATTCGCGCATGGCGGCGGTCTGATATTTCATCGAGTGCCAGATGAAATAGAACTGCCGAGCAAGGTCCAGTTCGGGTGTTTCCAGAGCGACCAGGCTGCCCCGGCGAAATGCATCGCGTAGCGCCAATCTTGAAATGCAGCCGATCCCGAGCCCGGATTCGACGGCTCGTTTAATCGCCTCAGTGTGCTCCAGCTCGAGCCGAATGTTCAATTTGGCCGGATGATGGCGCATGGCATGGTCGAAGGTCAGGCGAGTACCAGAGCCCTGTTCGCGGAGAATCCAGGCTTCGCGCGAGAGTTGATCCAGGCTCACCGCAGTGTGGGCGGCCAACGCATGCTGGGGCGCGCAAAACACCACCAGTTCGTCCTCGACCCAGGGTAATACTTCGATCTCTGGATGCTGGCAGTCGCCCTCAATCAGACCTAAATCAAGTTCATGTTGCGCAACCTGCTGGACAATATGCGCGGTGTTCTGCACGTGGAGTTTCACCCGGCATTCAGGGTGACGCTGCATAAAACTGCCGATGAGCAAGGTGGCGAGGTAGTTGCCGATCGTCAGGGTAGCGCCCACGCTCAGCGAGCCGAATCCCGTTTTGCCAGCGAGCAGATCCTCAATCGCTTTGGCCTGGTCGAGCAAGCCTACTGCCTGCGGCAATAGCTGGTGGCCTAATGCGTTCAGCCACAAACGTTTACCGGCACGATCGAACAGCTGGCAACCCGACTGGCGCTCCAGTTCGGCCAGTGAGGTGCTGGTCGCCGACTGTGAAAGGGCAAGGCTTTCAGCCGCACGGGAAACGCTTTCATGCCGCGCGAACGCGACGAACACCTGTAACTGCCGGAGTGTGAAATGCATATCTATATAACCGATAACATATATCGTTAATATTCGTTTAGCGGATATTAGTCGGCCCGGTAAACTGCCAGCAAATATTGATGCGCCGTTGTGCGCTAGAAGGGGAGCACTACATGAGCAACCTGAACGTTGAGCGAGTCCTCAGTGTGCATCACTGGAACGACACGCTGTTCAGTTTCAAAACCACCCGCAATCCGGGGCTGCGCTTTGAAAATGGTCAGTTCGTGATGATCGGACTCGAAGTAGAAGGGCGACCCCTCATGCGTGCTTACAGCATTGCGAGCCCCAATTATGAAGAGCATCTGGAGTTCTTCAGTATCAAGGTGCCAGATGGTCCGCTGACCTCTCGCCTGCAGCACCTGAAAGAAGGTGATTCGCTAATGGTCAGTCGCAAGCCGACTGGCACGTTGGTGCTGGACGACCTGTTGCCGGCCAAGCATCTTTATCTTCTGAGTACGGGAACCGGTCTGGCGCCTTTCATGAGCGTGATCCAGGATCCGGAAACCTATGAGCGTTTCGAGAAAGTCATCCTGGTGCATGGTGTTCGTTACGCAAACGAAGTTGCCTACCGTGAGTTCATAACCGAGCACCTGCCGCAGAACGAATTCTTCGGCGAGGCCCTGAAAGAGAAGCTGATCTATTACCCCACCGTCACGCGCGAGGTGTTCGAGAATCAAGGGCGTCTGACCGACTTGATGCGCAGCGGCAAGCTGTTTGCGGATATCGGCCTGCCGCCGATCAACCCGGAAGACGACCGTGCGATGATCTGCGGTAGCCCTAGTATGCTGGCCGAAACAAGCGAAGTGCTCGACAGCTTTGGTCTGAAGGCATCGCCGCGGATGGGCGATCCTGGGCACTACCTGATCGAGCGAGCATTCGTCGAGAAGTGATTGGACGTTGAGTCCAACGACCGGCTGAGCGTCACGTCAGCCGGTTTTTTTTGGCTGGCTCTTTAGAAGTAAGTGGCACAGCATTTCTTGTACTTCTGACCGCTCCCGCACGGGCACGGGTCATTGCGACCGGCCTTCAGCGGGACAGTGGGGTCAATGAAGTACCAGCGTCCATTGTGCTGCACGAACGCTGAGCGCTCATGTTGAGCGTGCTCTCCGGCTCCGTCGTGCCATCGTGCAGTAAAACTGACCAGCGCATGTTCTGGCTGTCCGCCGAGCACTTGGCTTTGCTCAACGTCCAGTCCCAGCCAGGTGCTGTTGGCGCTCCACTCCTTCATGGACTGCAGATCCAGAGCTTGTTGCTGTGCCTGCAGCGTGGTGGCCTGCAGGTAAGCGATAGCCCCGACAACGTAGGCGCTATACCGCGAGCGCATCAGTTGTTCAGCGCTAGGCGCTGGTAGACCTTGATGATAACGGCCGCAACATTCGCCGTAGGGGTCGCCGGTGCCGCAAGGGCAATTTGCGTCTGTCGGTTGATCATCAGACATCGTCAATCACCACCAATATTTGCCGAACATTTGCGGATTGGCCCAGTATTTTGCATTGAGCCAGTCTGGAACCTGCTTGTAATCCAGTAGGTCGTAGGTGAAGAGGGTCACCGTTTGGCCGCCTCGTTCGAAGCGTCCGCTGAGCTGTAAGGCCAGCGAGTAAAAATCGGTTGCCTGCCAGTCCGACGCATTCAGATCGACCAAAACCGCCATGCGGCTGGTGTTGAGATTGCGAATGCCGCCGAGCAACTGCAGGCCGTCGCGCTTCGGAAGGTGTTCCAGGCAGTCAGCGACCAGGGCGAGATCGTAGCGGCGGGCCGCGAGGTCTGCAGGCAGTGGGCCGGTCAGTGCGCGATCGATCTGGCAATGGTTATGGCTGTGGCTAAATGCGTCGATAGCGGGCAGTTCGCTATGACCGACATACAGCAATCGGGCCGGACGGTGTTGTTCCAACAGGGCGGCCAAAGCTTGCTGCGGCGTCTGCGATGAGCGGGATGCGGTCAAGCCGGGATTCCTCGATATCAGGCGTAGCGGAATGCAGAGATTGCAGTCCGCTCGGTCTGTCAAAGTATAAAGACTAGCGCGCTGGCGCCTGCCGTCCTAGTCTCGATATAACTGGAGCTGCTTATGCTATGGCGCATAAAGCTCTGGCCGATCCCACATTAGGAGGCTTTAACGATGAGTAGCTTACGGACAGCAGTACCCGTGATTGTGATGACCACCTTTCTGGCCGGCTGCGCAGGGGTGCAGAAACAAGATTGGCCCAGCTGCGCGGCTGTTGGCGGCGTAACCGGCGCCGCGTTGGGCGCGATAGAAAGCAGCACCTACACAGGTTATGGCGCATTGATTGGTGGCGGCATGGCTGCAGCCTACTGCTGGGCCAATGGCACCGAGCAGGAGACTGTCGCCGTGGTTGAAACGGTTGAGCCTGCACCGATGGCTGAGCCGGAGCCCGAGCCTGTGATGGAGGCTGTACGGGTTGAGCTGGACGTAAAATTCGACTTCGACAAAGCCACCATCCGTCAGGACGCATACGATGACATCGAAGTGCTTGCTGACTTCATGAAGCAGTACGACCAGACCTCGACGACTGTAGAGGGTCACACCGATTCCATCGGTACTGACGCTTATAACCAGCGTCTGTCCATGCAGCGTGCCGAGTCCGTTCGCGATGCACTGGTCAATCGCTACGGTGTTGAAGCCAACCGTCTTGAAGCGGTGGGCTATGGTGAGTCGCGTCCGGTCGCTGATAACTCGACCGAGCTGGGCCGTGCCATCAACCGTCGCGTTGAGGCGTCGGTCGAAGCGCGTCCGTAACGCAGGCTCTGTAAAAAAACCGGGTTGTATGACCCGGTTTTCTTGTTTCAATTGGCCGCCTCAGAACAAGGGGCGCGCGCTTGCCAGCGCGACCACAGCCAGACCCAGCAGTAGATTAATGCCGACAAGCTTGCGGATCTGGCCCAATGCAGCGCCACCTTCCGGCCAGTTCTGCGCGGTGATCGCGCGCTTGAGTTGGGGCAGCTGCAGCAGCTGTATGCGCAAGAACAGGGCGAGCATCACCAGGAACATCCCGGCCATGATGTGGACGTAGCGAGGCGCAGCCTCCAGCCCGTCGAAGCGCATGTGCCACATACCGATACCACTTATCGGAAGCACCAGCACCGTAACCCAGACCCATCGAAAGAAGCGGCGAAACACTTCGGCCCAAAGCTTCAGCCGTTCCGGTGCCTGTAGTGCGGAAACAGCCGCTGGGCGCAGGACCATCCAGGCGAAGAACATGCCTCCCACCCAGATCACAGCGGCCAGTACATGTAGTGAATAGAGCGCGGCGAATGCGGTCATGGGAAATCTCCGGTGGCGGTCGAGGAAACGCGCGTTATCATAGCCACCCTCCAGAAATACTGAAAATATATACAGCATCCGCGCCCATGCTCAGCACTGAACTCAAGTCCCAGATCCAGGGCGCCTACTCCCAGTTTCTCGAAGCTAAGGGCCTCAAGCCCCGTTATGGCCAGCGTCTGATGATCGCCGAAGTGGCGAAAGTGCTCGGCGCGATCAAGGCCGACGATGAGGGGCGGCGCGATGGGGAACCCGCCATCGTCGCGGTCGAGGCTGGCACTGGCACCGGCAAGACTGTCGCCTATAGCCTGGCTGCCATTCCGACGGCCAAAGCGGCGGGCAAGCGCTTGGTGATCGCAACGGCTACGATCGCGTTGCAAGAACAGATTGTGCACAAGGATCTGCCGGATCTGATGCGCAACAGCGGCCTGAGCTTTTCCTTTGCTCTGGCCAAGGGACGCGGTCGTTATCTTTGCCTGTCCAAACTCGACGCACTGCTGCAGGAAGGGCAGGCGCAGAGCGCAACCGCTCAATTGTTCGAAGAAGAGGGCTTTCGCATCGATGTGGACGAGCGGAGCGAAAAGCTCTTCGGAAGCATGATCGAGAAGCTCGCAGGCAATCGCTGGGATGGTGATCGCGACAGTTGGCCTGAAGAGTTGGCTGATCCCGACTGGGCGCGCCTGACCACGGATCACAGTCAATGCACTGGGCGCCACTGCCCCAACTTTCAGCAGTGCGCCTTCTACAAAGCGCGCGAAGGCATGACCAAGGTTGACGTCATCGTCACCAATCATGACATGGTGCTCGCAGACCTCGCGTTGGGTGGTGGGGCGGTGCTGCCCGATCCGCGCGACACACTCTATGTCTTTGACGAAGGCCATCATCTGCCGGATAAGGCGATCGGGCATTTCGCTCATTTCACCCGCCTGCGTTCTACCGCCGAGTGGCTTGCCCAGGTCGAAAAGAACCTGACCAAGCTGCTCGCCCAGCATCCGCTGCCGGGCGATCTCGGCCGGCTGATCGAGGCGGTTCCTGAAATCGCCCGAGACCTTCGCAGTCAACAGCAATTCATGTTCAGTGCCTGCGAACAGCTGGCTGACTTCCGAGCCGGGGAAGACATGGAGGGCCGCGAGCGGCCTCGTCATCGGTTCGTGGGTGGTGTGGTTCCGGAGCATCTGATCGAGCTGGGTATCGAGCTGAAAAAGGGCTTCGCCAAGCTGAACGATCTGTTCACCCGGCTGACCGAGTTGCTCAAAGAGGCGATGGATGGCGAAACGGGTGTGGGCATCGCCAGCCATCAAGCCGAGGAGTGGTATCCATTATTCGGCAGTCTGCTCACTCGGGCCCAGGGCAACTGGGAGCTGTGGACAGCCTTCACGGTCGACGATCCAGAAGACAGCCCACCCATGGCGCGCTGGCTGACACTGGCCGATGGTGGCGCTCTGTTCGATATTGAAGTCAACGCCAGTCCGATCCTGGCGGCCGAGACGTTGCGCCGCAATCTGTGGAACGTCTGCTACGGCGCGCTGGTAACTTCGGCCACGCTCACCGCACTGAACAGTTTCGATCGCTACCGCATGCGTGCCGGGTTGCCACGTTGTGCTGTTACGGCGGTGGTGCCGAGCCCGTTCCATCATGCCGACGCTGGCGTACTGAGAGTGCCCGATCTCAAGGCCGACCCGCGGGATGCCGCTGCACACACGGCGGCGATCGTGCGGGATCTGCCGCAGCTGGTGGAAGCTTCACGCGGTACGCTGGTACTTTTTTCGTCGCGCAAACAGATGCAGGACGTTTTCGACGGGCTGGAGCGGGACTGGCGACGGCGGGTACTCATTCAGGGCAATCTGTCCAAGCAGGAGACGCTTAACAAGCACAAAGCGCGCGTGGACGATGGCGAGAAGAGCGTGCTCTTCGGGCTCGCCAGCTTTGCAGAGGGCGTCGACCTCCCTGGTGCGTATTGCGAACACGTGGTGATTGCCAAGATTCCGTTTGCAGTACCCGATGACCCGGTCGAAGCAGCGTTGGCGGAGTGGATCGAAGCGCGAGGCGGTAATCCCTTCATGGAAATCGCCGTACCTGATGCCTCCTTGCGCCTCGTACAGGCCTGCGGAAGGCTGCTACGTACTGAGGAGGACCGCGGCACGATCACGCTGCTGGATCGCCGGGTCGTCACGCAGCGCTACGGAAAGGCCATCCTCAATGCGTTGCCGCCGTTCCGCCGCGAGATCGGTTAGTGGCATGTTGGCCTAGCGAGCAACATGCGCCGTTATTCAAGTGAATGATTGTCTCTTCAGCGAACTCGAATTTGTTTGCCAGATTCGGTGTGACTGGAACAATGCGCTGAATCCATCAGCCTGGTAAGGAGCACAAACGTGCAGATTCAGGGGTATATCGACCTTCGTTTCGAAGCGGTCAGGGACGCATTCAGCGAGCTTTTCGTGCGGACCCAGCAGCGTGGCGCCGCGGTTTGTGTGAAGGTTGGTGGCGAAACCGTCGTCGATCTGTGGGCTGGCGTTGCAGATAATGCCGGTGAACAGGCTTGGCAGAGCGACACCCTGGTCAATCTGTTTTCTTGCACCAAGACGTTCACCGCGGTGGCTGCCCTGCAGTTAGTCGCGGAGGGCAAGCTGCAGCTGGATGAGCCGGTTGCCCGTGTGTGGCCGGAATTTGGTGTCAACGGCAAACAGGACATCACGCTACGGCAACTGCTCAGCCACCAGGCTGGGTTGCCGGCAGTTCGCCAGCCACTACCGCCCGAAGCTCTGTACGACTGGGAAACGATGGCTGCGGCGCTCGCAGCCGAGACACCCTGGTGGACGCCCGGCGAAGGGCACGGCTACGCCGCAATCACCTATGGTTGGTTGCTAGGCGAACTGATTCGCCGCGCCGACGGCCGTGAGCCGGGTGAAGCGATAGTGGCGCGTACCGCTCGGCCTTTGGGACTCGATTTCCATATCGGTCTGGCCGATAGCGAGTTTGATCGAGTCGGCTATCTGACACGGGAGAAAAACAACCTTGGCGATGCGGCAGCCCAACGGGTAATCAAAGCCCTGATGTGCGATCCGCAATCGCTCACGGCTCTCGCCTTTACCAATCCACCGTCGATCATGAACAGCGCGAATAAGCCGGAGTGGCGTCGAATGGCACAGCCGGCTGCCAACGGGCATGGTAATGCGCGATCATTAGCAGGCTTTTATGACGGCCTGTTGCGTGGGGAGCTGCTTGATTACCAGCTGCTGGACGAGATGACGCGAGAACACTGCATCGGTGAGGACCGCACGCTGCTCACCCGGACTCGTTTCGCGCTAGGCTGCTGGCTAGACCAGCCGGACGTTGAGAACGCCACCTTCGGAATGGGGCCGGGCGCCTTCGGCCACCCGGGGGCCGGCGGTTGCATCGGTTTCGCCGATCCTCAGCGCGAAGTGGCCTTCGGCTTTGTCACCAACACGATGGGGCCTTACGTGCTGATGGATCCACGCGCGCAATCTCTGGCACGTGTAGTCAAGGCATGTATCGGTTGAACCACTCGTCTGTTTGGCTGGGTGAGACTTTGCAGAACAAGGACCTGCGTCCACAATTTGAGTCAAATCCTTGCTTAAGCTGCGTGCTCAACCCACGCAGTTTGTTTTCGCAACCCTCTTCCACGGAAATTGGCTCATGAACCTGCTGAAAAGCGCCTCTCTTGTACTCTGTATGGTCATTGCCGGCTGCAGCTCCAACGACGACAAGCCGGTGGAAGTGGTTGCTGCGCCGAGTCCTGTGATTGACGCTGCCTGGTTGGATGGGTACGAGCCGCGCCTTCGCGATGCGTTGAAGGACAGTCATTTCGAGCTTGAGCGCCGTGAGGGCGTATTAGTGGTCACCGCACCCGTCGATGGCTCCTTCAACCCGGACCGCCCCGGCATGCTGCTGCCTGTAACGCTTGGTCCGCTCAGTCGGGTGGCGAAATTGGTGGAAGGCGACGAGAAGACCGCCGTGGTTGTGGTTGGCCATGCTGACAGTACGGGACCGACCGATCTCAATCGCGACATCAGCCGCCAGCGTGCCGGAGCCATAGCGGCAATTTTCCGGCTGAGTGGCTTGAAACACGACCGGCTGCGCATTCGTGGGCTGGGTTCAGATATGCCGCGTGCTTCAAACGAGCACGAAGAAGGCCGTGCTCTGAACAGGCGTGTCGAGATGGTCTTGGCTCCTCAGCCAACCTTGCTGGCACTGATTACCCAGTACAGCGAGGCGCCTGCCAAGCCGACCCAAGTCGCTGCCGCAGAAGTCAGCAAAGCCAAATAACCCGGTGCTCTGTCATCGACCCGCTGCCCGTTCGGCCTACTTTTGCGTTGAATCAAGCGGGGTAACGCATAGAGCCGGTAAGCTTTGGCTTCAACTGTCTTCCAGGAAACCAGCGATGACCCAATCCTTGGCCGATATGCGCCGCGATTACACGCGTGACGGACTCAGTGAAGTGAACGCGCCGGAAGAGCCGTTCGAACTCTTTCGGCAGTGGTTTCAGGATGCGGTGCAAACGGAGCAGCCGCCAGTCGAACCGAATGCCATGACCTTGGCGACGGTAGACGCCGAGGGTCGCCCCCATTGCCGAGTGCTTCTGCTCAAAGCATTGGATGAACGTGGCTTCACCTTTTTCAGCAACTATGACAGTGCCAAGGCCGAGCAGCTGGAAGCATGTCCGTTCGCTGCGATGACCTTCTTCTGGCCCAGCCTGGAGCGTCAGGTACGTATCGAGGGGCGGGTCGAGAAGGTCAGCGCGGCCGAGTCGGATGCTTACTATCAGGTGCGTCCGCTGGGTAGCCGCCTTGGCGCTTGGGCTTCACCCCAAAGCCATGTGATTCGCGATCGTGCCGAGCTTGAACGGCTTCTCGCCGAGACGGAGCAGCGCTTTCTGGACCAGGCCCCGCATTGCCCTCCTCATTGGGGCGGTTATCGTTTGCTGCCGGAGCGAATGGAGTTCTGGCAGGGACGTCCCAGCCGTCTGCATGACCGGCTCAACTATCGACGCCTGGCCAGCAACTGGCAGCGCGAGCGTCTGGCGCCCTGAGCCGAGGGCTCAGCTTTTGATCAGAGGCCGGTTGCGGCCTCTTTTTCATGTCAGCGCTCGTTGTAGAGCGCTAATTCGCTTTCCAGCCATGCTTGCAAGTCCTTACGTTTGACGCGCGCATCTTTCGCAGCTGAAAGGCGCTGCAAGACCCACGCTCGCTTCTGTGGGTCATCTCCTGCCAACGAAAGCGCCAGGTCCCGTTCCGCCCAGCGTCTGAATCGGATGAACAGCCAGGCATGGAAAACCAGCCCGGCCAGCGTAACGATGGTGATAATGAAGTAGTCCATGGATAGTCTCGAGTACAGCTTGAGCGAGCGCCCTGCATGCGGGACGGGATCGCCTCGGGTAAAGTACGGTCCTAGTTGAATGAATGCTGAGTCAGGTCGAGGCGGTTGCCAAGTGTTTCTTCGCCGCACCGACTGACCACGGTCGGGTTCAACCTCGTTTCCCAGGAGAGTACCTATGCGCCACTCTATCGTTGTTGCTTCGTTCACCGTCGTGGCGCTTGCCGTCGGCGGTTGTACTTCCAACCTTACCGGGGATAGCTATTCCCGCGACGAGGCGCGGACCGTCCAGACGGTACGTTATGGCACGATCGAGTCATTGCGCCCGGTCAAGCTCGAAGGGACCAAGACCCCGATCGGTACCGGCGCAGGCGCTGTGGTCGGTGGTATTGCTGGTAGCGGGGTTGGCGGCGGTCGGGGCAGTGCCGTGGCGGCGGTGATCGGCGCACTGGCCGGCGGTATGCTCGGTTCAGCAGCGGAGGAGGGCATCACACGGGCTCAAGGCGTTGAAATCACGGTGCGTGAGGATGACGGCAACATGCGCGCCTATGTTCAGGAAGTCGAGCCCAATCAGGTGTTTCGTGTCGGTCAGCGCGTACGAATCATGACGGTCAATGGCACCAGCCGTATCGCACCCTGATACCGTTCGTGTCGGCCGGGGGAGCGTTAGCAACGGGCTGTCGCGGACGCCAGTCAGATGCTATGAATCGCAGGCGACTTTTCTAAGCGGGTTGGGAGACAGGGCGCAGCCTGAATGCCGGCTGATACGGTGTTCAGGCTGCGCTTTTTGTTTTTCGAAATACTTGAATCCATGACGTTGCTACGGTCGGTATGGATAATCGGCGCACACCGCCATGCCCCTTCGGGCTGCGAAAGGGCCGACCAAGGGATATAACTGCCGTGCGCACGCACGGCTTAAGGGGTTTTACTCATGGCGCTTGCGCTGATCATCGCGTTGCCATTCCTGGGCATATGCCTGCCGTTGCTGCTTGAGCGGTTTGGGCGATCTGCCTGTGCATTCGGTGCCGGTCTGGCCCCATTGCTGGCGTTGGCATTGCTGTTGTCCAAGCGTGCCGCCGTGTTTGGCGGCGAGACGGAAGTCCAGACCCTGCCCTGGCTTCCCGAACTGGGGTTGAATCTCAGTTTGAGGTTGGACGGTCTGGGATTTCTCTTTGCGCTGTTGATTCTCGGCATCGGCCTGCTCGTCATCCTTTATGCACGCTATTACCTGTCGAAGAGCGAGCCGATGGGGCGCTTTTTCGGCTTCTTTCTATTGTTCATGGGCGCCATGCTCGGTGTGGTGCTAGCTGAAAACCTTCTGTTGATGTTGATGTTCTGGGAGCTGACCAGCCTTTCGTCGTTCCTGTTGATTGGTTTTTGGAATCACCGCTCCGATGCACGCCAGGGCGCGCGCATGGCCCTCGCAATTACAGGAGGCGGCGGGCTAGCGCTGTTGGCGGGTATTTTGCTGATCGGGCATATCGTCGGCAGCTACGAGCTAAGCACTGTCTTGGCGTCGGGTGATTTGATCCGCGCCAGCGGCTTGTATCCGCTGACCTTGATTCTGATTCTGCTCGGTGTATTTACCAAATCGGCGCAGTTTCCGTTTCACTTCTGGTTGCCACAGGCGATGGCGGCGCCCACCCCTGTATCGGCATTTCTGCACTCCGCGACCATGGTCAAGGCTGGCGTGTTTCTGTTGGCGCGGATGTACCCGGCCCTTTCCGATTCGGAATGGTGGTTTTATCTGGTCAGTTTGACGGGCTTGGCGACGTTGCTGATCGGCGCGGTCATGGCGCTCTTCCAGCACGACCTGAAAGGGTTGCTGGCGTATTCGACCATCAGTCACCTGGGACTGATCACTTTGCTGTTCGGTCTCGACTCACGCCTCGGGCCGGTGGCTGCGATCTTCCATATCATCAATCACGCAACGTTCAAGGCTTCGTTGTTCATGGCCGCGGGGATCATTGACCACGAGACCGGAACTCGCGATATGCGGCGAATCAACGGCATGTTGAAGTACATGCCGCATACGGCGGCGCTGGCAATTGTGGCGTCGCTGGCGATGGCCGGCGTGCCGCTGCTAAATGGCTTTCTCAGCAAGGAGATGTTCTTTGCCGAGACGCTCGACCAGCATCTGTTGGGTAGCTTTTACTGGACAATCCCGGCTCTGGCGACGCTGGCGAGCGCCTTTTCAGTCGCTTACTCGCT
Organism: Stutzerimonas tianxiuensis; assembly: GCF_053470365.1. Classification (NCBI taxonomy): domain Bacteria; kingdom Pseudomonadati; phylum Pseudomonadota; class Gammaproteobacteria; order Pseudomonadales; family Pseudomonadaceae; genus Stutzerimonas; species Stutzerimonas tianxiuensis. The sequence goes on from NZ_JBPVWS010000006.1 coordinate 75,708, forward strand.
GCGCTTCGTGCATGACGTGTTTTTCAACGGCGAACCGATCGACCTGCCCAAATATCCGCCGCATGAGCCGGCGCGGTACATGAAGATTCCCGTTGAGATCCTCGTGTTGCTTTGCCTGCTGGTGGGTACCTTGCCGGCCTACACTGTCGCACCTTTGTTGGCTGCGGCTGTTGCCGGCAGCCTGGGCGGTGACGTTCCTGACTACAGCCTGGCCATATGGCATGGCTTCAACCTTCCCTTGGCGATGAGTTTCGTAGCGCTGGGCGGTGGCCTGTTGATCTACTCGATGCGCAAGTGGGCGTTTCGCTGGTATGAAGGGCTGCCGCGTGTCGATTCGCTGCAGGTCTTTGCTCAGGTGGTCAGCGGCATAGCTGCAACGGCGCGCTGGGTGACCGAGCGCATGGAGAACGGATCGTTGCAGCGGTATCTGGTGCTGATGCTGGTCAGCTCGCTGCTGGTAGTTGTGTATGCCTTGACCCCCCTACAAGCGCTGCGCGGCACTGTACCGCTGACGCCGCTGGACGGCATCACCGTTGTCGGGATGCTGTTGCTCGCCCTGGCGTCGGTAATGACGGTGATCTTTCACCGCAGACGTCTCATGGCGCTGATGGTGCTCAGTGTGGTGGGGTTGTTGGTCGCCCTGGTGTTCGCCCGCTACTCGGCACCGGATCTGGCCTTGACTCAGATTTCAGTTGAGGTAGTGACTATCATCCTGCTGATCCTGGCCTTGTTTTTCATGCCTGACCGTACGCCGGTCGAGTCGAGTAGTCTGCGCAGTTTCCGCGATCTGATCATTGCGTCGGCCTTTGGCACCATGGTGGCCTTGCTTGCCTATGCGGTCTTGAGTCGGCCGTATGACAGCATTGCCTCGTTCTTTCTCGAGAACAGCGTATCCGGAGGCGGTGGAACCAACGTGGTCAACGTCATCCTGGTCGACTTCCGTGGCTTCGATACTCTGGGCGAGATCGCCGTGTTGGCAATTGCCGCAGTAGGGATCTATGGCCTGCTTCATGGCTTGCATCTGCCTCACCCGGTCAGGGATTACGGCGGCCGGCTATGGTCCACCGACAGGCACCCGATGGTCCTCGACACGCTGTCGCGCGTGCTGTTGCCGATGGCGCTGTTGGTGTCGGTATTCATCTTTTTGCGCGGCCATAATCTCCCTGGGGGTGGCTTCATCGCTGGGCTCATTACAGCAGTCGCCCTGATTCTGCAGTACATCTCTCATGGTGTGGTCTGGGCGCAGCAGCGTCAGCCGTTCAGCTATCACGGCGTGGCCGGGCTTGGTGTGCTGATTGCCGGTCTGACCGGGCTCGGCAGTTGGTTGTTCGGTCGGCCCTTCCTGACCTCGGCCTTCGGCCATTTTCATCTTCCGTTGATTGGCGACTTTGAGCTGGCAACCGCGATGCTGTTCGATCTCGGTGTGTATTTGGCTGTTGTAGGGGCAACGCTGCTGATTCTTTCCAACCTCGGTCATGTCAGTCAGGACGAGTCGTGCAAGGAGGTGGTTTGATGGAAATCGTCTATGCGGTCACGTTGGGCGTGATGATGACAAGTGGCGTGTATTTGCTGCTACGTGCACGGATATTTCCGGTGGTCATGGGGCTGACCTTGATTTCATATGCAGTGAATCTCTTCATATTCGCCATGGGGCGTCTTTCGACAGGGGTTCCGGCAATCATCGGGGCGAGCGCCGAGTACGGTGATCCCTTGCCGCAAGCCTTGGTATTGACTGCAATCGTCATAGGCTTCGCCATGACCGCATTCGTTGTGGTACTGGCCCTTCGCGGTCTGGGCGAGCTGCGTACCGATCATGTTGATGGTCGGGAGCCGGGCAAATGAATCATGCGTTGATCATGCCGATCCTGCTGCCCCTGTTGGTCGGGTGCAGTTTGCTGTTGATTCATCGCCGTGGCGCATCGCTTAAGCGTTTGCTATCAGTAACCGCCACCTGGCTGCTGGTGCCGCTGGCCTTGTGGCTGGCCTGGCAGGCAAATGCTGGCGAGCTGTCCGTGTATCGTCTCGGTGACTGGCAGCCGCCGTTCGGCATCATGCTGTTGCTGGATCGGCTGAGTGCCTTGATGTTGCTGGTGACCGCGGTGCTTGCTGGCTTTTCGGTGCTTTATGCCGCGCGTGGAGATGACGAGCGCGGCCCGAACTTCCATGCGTTGTTTCAGTTCCAGCTGGCAGGCATCAACGGCGCTTTTCTGACTGGTGATCTGTTTAATCTCTTCGTGTTCTTCGAGATCCTGTTGATCTCGTCCTACGCGCTGTTGCTTCATGGCCACGGCGCGAAGCGCGTGCAGGCGGGCATCCACTACGTTGTGCTGAACCTGCTGGGTTCATCGCTGTTTCTGATCGGCGTCAGCATGCTTTATGGCCTGACCGGAACCTTGAACATGGCCGACTTGGCGGGGCGGGTGAGTGCGGCCGACCCGGCCGACGCGCCGCTTCTCGCTGCGGCGGGCTACTTGTTGCTAGTGGTTTTCGCACTGAAGGGCGCGATTCTGCCGCTGTATTTCTGGCTACCACGAGCCTACGCCGCGGCGACTGCGCCAGTGGCGGCGTTGTTCGCGATCATGACCAAGCTTGGGCTCTACGCCATCGTGCGAGTCTTCACACTGATTTTCGGCAGCGAAGCGGGTGTGCTGAGCAACATGGTCCTCGACTGGTTGTGGCCACTAGCGATGCTCACGCTGATCGGCGGCGTACTGGGTGCGCTGGCGGCCCGCAACCTGCAGGTCCTGCTGTCCTATCTGGTGGTGGTTTCGGTGGGCACCCTGCTGGCCGGCATCGCGCTGGGGTCGGAGGTGGGCCTCAGTGCTGCCCTGTATTACTTGGTGCACAGCACTCTGGTTTCCGGGGGCTTGTTCCTGCTCGCTGACCTCATTGCTCGCCAGCGCGGCGATATGGCCTCAGAGCTGCTTTCGGCACCAGCGCTCAAGCAGCCATTGATGCTGGGGGCATTGTTTTTTGCCGGTGCGATTTCGATCGCCGGGCTCCCGCCTTTTTCAGGATTCATCGGCAAGGTGATGCTGCTGCAGGCTGTGCCTGCTGGGGTCGACGCCCTGCTGCTGTGGCCTGTGGTGCTGGTGGGCGGGTTAGGGATGGTCATCGCGCTAAGCCGAGCCGGCAGTATGGTCTTCTGGCGGCCAAGTGAGGCGGTCAGCGTCGGGCGACCTGCGGATCGAGTGCGCGTGGTGGCCAGTTTCGGATTGCTGTTGGGAAGCGTGTTGTTGGTCGTGGTGGCGCAGCCGATTCAGGCCTATATGCAAGCGACGGCAGCGCAGCTGTTCGATCTGGGGCCTTATATGCAAATCATTCGGGGAGGTGAGGCATGAAGTCCCGCCTGCTTCCCAATCCCGCGCTAACCTTGCTGCTGGCGCTGCTCTGGTTGCTTCTCAGTAATGCGCTAAGCGTGGGGCATCTGGTGCTTGGACTGGTTCTGGGTTGGGCGATTCCTTTGTTGGTGCAGGGGTTTCTGGTCGATCTGCCGAAGGTCCGCCGCCCGTTGAAGCTTTGCCTGTTCCTGTTAAAGGTCTGTTACGACATCGTCGTGGCCAACGTCAGCGTGGCCAAGCTGGTGCTCAGTTCTCGGGACCGGCTGCGGCCTGCCTTCGTCGAAGTGCCGATGGCGATCGAGCATCCGTTCGTTCTCGCTGTGCTGACCAGCATCATCTCGCTGACCCCAGGGACGGTATCGGCTGCTTTGCGGCCCGGCCACAAGATGCTGTTGATCCACGCGCTGGATGCGCCCGACACGGAAGCGCTGGTGGCCGAGGTGAAAAACCGGTACGAAACACCGCTGCTGGAGATTTTCGAATGCTCACGTACGTAATTCCGCTGTGCATGGCGATCATTGGAATCGCAGCGATCCTGAATGTGGTGCGGCTGGTCCAGGGGCCCGACATGCCTGATCGGGTGTTGGCGCTCGACACCCTGTACATCAATGCGTTGGCCTTGATCGTCTTGTTTGGCATCTGGCTCACGTCCGACCTGTTCTTCGAGGCTGCTCTGCTCATCGCGGTGATGGGCTTCGTCAGTACCGTGGCAGTGGGGAAACACCTGTTGCACGGTGAGATCATCGACTGAGGAGGCTGCATGCCATTCTGGATAGAGCTGCTGGTAAGCGCATTTCTAATAGTGGGAAGCGTGTTTGCCCTGGTAGGCGCGATCGGTTTGTATCGTCTTCCTGATTTCTTTACGCGTTTGCATGGCCCAACCAAGGCGACCACGCTTGGAGTCGGTGGGATCGTCATCGCTTCGATGATCTTCTTCAGTAATCAGGGCAACGGCCTCAGCGTCCATGAGGTGCTGATCACCCTGTTTCTGTTTTTGACCGCACCAGTCAGCGCGCATGTGCTGGCGAAGGCAGCCATGCAGCAGAGGCTGCCCTACACAGAGAAAACCCGAGGCAAGCCCTGGGATTGACTCAGGCCCCGGCGATATTCGCTACCGCCTCGTCGCAGAGGCAGGATGCCGTTGCTGATTAGATGACGATGCTGCTAGGTGAGGGCTGATGCTCGTTGTCCTGGGTCAACTGCTTGATCATTGCCTGCTGCAAGCGAGTGCATAGCTGCGGGTCTGACAAAGGCTGGTTGTCTGCATTGGTGACGAAGAAAACGTCCTCTACACGCTCGCCCAGCGTGGCGATCTTGGCATTCTGTACCGAGAGATCAAAGTCCAGAAACAGTTGGCCGATGCGCGCCAGTAGCCCGGGGCGGTCTGGTGCAACGACCTCGATGATCGTTTGCGGGCGCTGCATGTCGTTGTGAATGGTGACCTGCGGCGGGAACGCGAAATGCTTGAGCTGTCGCGGTACGCGTTTCTGAATGATGGTCAGATAATCAGCCGGGTTCCGCAGCGCGGTGATCAGCCCTTGTCGAATTTCTTCTGTGCGCTCGGGGTCGTTGCCGATGGGTGAACCGTCGGCGTCCAGCACGATGTAGGTGTCCAGCGTGAACTGGCTGCTCGAGGTAATGATTCGGGCGTCGTGAATGTTCAGGTTCAGCTGGTCCATGGCCGCGACGGTCACGGCGAAGAAGTCATGCTGATCTGGCGCATAGATAAAGATCTGAGTGCCACCTTCGAATTCACGCTGGGTGGTTTCCTTGATCAGGACCAGCGGACCGCCGTCGCTCGGGTGCTCGATGATGGCTTCGGTGTGCCAGGCCACATCGACCGAGCTGTGACGCATGAAATAGTCATCGCCCAGCTGCGACCATAGTTGTTCAGCATCATCTGGATCGGTTCCGTTGCGCACCAGGCTGTCGAGTGCGGCTCGCTGGGTCTGGCGAATCTGCTCCTCACGCCCAAGTGGGTTTTCCAGGCCACGCTTGAGGGCGCGTTTGGTTTCGGTGTACAGCTGGCGCAGCAGACTTGCCCGCCAGGAATTCCAGAGTGTCGGGTTGGTTGCATTGATGTCTGCAACAGTCAGCACATACAGGTAATCGAGGTGGGTTTCGTCACCTACCTGCTGGGCAAAGTCGTTGATTACCTGAGGATCCGACAGGTCCTTGCGCTGGGCGGTCGTTGACATCACAAGATGGTTCTCGACCAGCCATACCACCAGGCGCGTGTCCCATGCAGGCAGCTTGTGGCGTACACAGAATTCCTGCGCATCCACTGCGCCCAGCTCCGAATGGTCGCCGCCACGGCCCTTGGCGATATCGTGATAGAGCCCGGCGATGTAGATGAGCTCCGGTTTGGGTAGCCGTTCCACCAATTTGCTGGCCAGTGGATACTTTTCGGCGACTCCGGGTTTGCTCAGTTTGCGCAGGTACTTGATGACGTTGAGCGTATGGGCATCGACCGTGTAGATATGAAAGAGGTCATGCTGCATCTGCCCGACGATATGGCCGAACTCGGGCAAATACCGCCCGAGAATGCCGTAGCGATTCATGCGCCGCAGATTGCGGTGGATGCCTTCCTTGCATTTGAACAGCTCGATGAACAGGCTGGTGTTGCGGATGTCGCTGCGAAACTCGTCGTCGATCAGATGCCGGTGGTCCCTGAGTAGGCGGATGGTCTCCGCTCGTACACCCTGAATGTCGGGATGTTGGGCCAGCAGTACGAAGATCTCCAGTATCGCGAAGGGCCTGCGCTTGAACACTGAATCATCGGCTACTTCCAGATAGCCGTCGCGCACCAGGAAGCGGCTGTTGAGCGGCACCGCATCGCCGCTGTCGCCTTCCCAGAGGATTACCTCGGCGAAGTGCTGTCCGACCAGGTCGCTTAGCTCTGAAATGCTCATCACGACGCGGTAGTACTTCTGCATGAAGCGCTCGATCGCCAGCTTGGCATCGCTGTCTTCGTAGCCAAGGAGGGCGGCGAGACTGCGCTGGTGGTCGAACAGCAGGCGATCCTCCGCGCGTCCGGCCAGCATGTGAAGCCCGTAACGGACACGCCAGATGAACTCCTGCCCGGCCACCAGCAGTGAGTATTCGCCTTCGGTCAGGAATCCCTGATCAAGGATAGCGCTGAGATTCAAACTACCGAACTGGCGCCGCGCTATCCACAGAATGGTCTGTATGTCACGCAGCCCGCCAGGGGAGCCTTTGACGTTTGGCTCCAGGTTGTACTCGGTATTGTTGTACTTCGAATGGCGGGTGGCCTGCTCGTTACGCTTGGCAAGAAAGAATTCCTTGCTGGGCCACATTTCTGAAGGGCTGGTGACCTTCAGCATGTTCTGGCGCAGGCGTTCGGGGCCGGCGATCGTGCGGCTCTCCATGAGGTTGGTGATGACGGTCAAGTCTGCACGTGCCTCCTCGGCACACTCCTGCACCGAACGCACACTCTGGCCAACTTCCAGGCCGATGTCCCAGAGCAGCGTTAGAAATCGCTCGATGGCGTCCCGAAAAATTTCCTGATCGTTATTATCGAGGAGGATCAGCAGATCAATATCGGAATAGGGGTGCAGTTCGCCGCGCCCATAGCCGCCTACCGCGACCAGCGCGATCTGTGCTTCGTTGCTCCAGTCGAAGCGGCCCCAGGCGGCGCGCAGGATCTGGTCAACGAACCAGGCGCGGCCTTCGATCAGGCTACGGATATCCTGGCCGGCGAGGAAGCGCGCATCGAGCACCTCTCTGGCCTTGCGAATGACTTTCTTGAAGGCGGCGATGGGGCTGGCCTTAAGTGCCAGTTCAGCCTGGAACTGGCTGCGGTCGAACAATTCGGAATCAACCTGAGGCATACCGTCGCCCTCCGTCAAAGCATCAAAAATATCAGGGCGATGTGCGGGCTATGGTGTCATCGCTGCGAAGGGTGAAGATCTCATAGCCATCTGCAGTGACCACAAGGGTGTGTTCCCATTGGGCGGATAGCTTGCGGTCCTTGGTAATCGCTGTCCAGCCGTCGCCAAGCAGACGGGTTTCTGACCGGCCCTGGTTGATCATTGGTTCAATGGTGAAGGTCATCCCTTCCTTTAGCTCAAGACCGGTCCCAGCTCGGCCGTAGTGCAGCACCTGCGGCTCTTCGTGGAAAACCTTGCCGATGCCATGTCCGCAGTACTCGCGGACGACGGAGAAACCGTTCTTCTCGGCGTGCTTCTGAATCACTTCACCAATGTCGCCAAGGCGCGCACCGGGGCGGACCACTTCGATCCCTTTATAAAGGCACTCCTGCGTTACCTTGCAGAGTCGCTCGGCCCACTCTGGCGCTTTGCCGACAATGAACATTCTGCTGGTATCGCCGTGGTAGCCGTCCTTGATGACCGTGATGTCGATGTTGAGGATGTCACCGTCTTTGAGCGGCTTGTCGTTCGGGATGCCATGGCATACGACGTGGTTGATTGAGGTGCAGATCGATTTGGGGTAGCCCTTGTAGTTGAGCGGGGCAGGTACAGCCTGTTGCACGTTGACGATGTGGTCGTGGCAGATGCGGTCCAGTTCTTCGGTGGTGACGCCCGACTTGACGTGATCACCGATCATTTCCAGCACCTCGGCGGCCAGGCGGCCGGCAATGCGCATTTTCTCGATGTCTTCAGGCGTCTTGATGGAAACAGTCATGCAACCCTCTTGGCGCCAAGAGGCGCAGGCGAATAGATATAAGCGGCAAATGATAAACCAAAGAGGGCGTGGCCTGCAGGCGGCCCTGGCGGCTCCGGCAAACAGAGGCAGCCTTGATAACTTCATTCAATGTCAGCACGCGCTAGCCTCCGATGCTTGCTTGTGCTATAAAACGCGCCGCTCTGCGGGACTACCTGCCGAGCCTGACCCCACACACGTGTCGACACGGTATCCTGGGTGCTCGCAAGAGTTGGATATCGGGACGCGTGGAGGCCTAACCCGACTTATCTGAGGAACTCTCATGTCTCAAGTCACTATGCGCGATATGCTGAAGGCCGGTGTGCACTTCGGCCACCAGACCCGTTACTGGAACCCGAAGATGAATAAGTACATCTTTGGCGCGCGTAACAAGATCCATATCATCAACCTTGAGAAAACCCTGCCGATGTTCAACGACGCTCTGCGCTTCGTTGAGAAGCTGGCTGCAGGCAAGAACAAGATTCTGTTCGTTGGCACCAAGCGTTCCGCTGGCAAGATCGTTCGCGAAGAAGCTGCTCGTTGTGGCTCGCCGTACGTCGATCATCGCTGGTTGGGCGGCATGCTGACCAACTACAAGACCATTCGCGCCTCGATCAAGCGTCTACGTGAGCTGGAAACCCAGGCTCAGGACGGCACCTTCGAGAAGCTGACCAAGAAAGAAGCGCTGATGCGTACTCGCGATCTGGAAAAGCTGGATCGTAGCCTCGGCGGCATCAAGGACATGGGCGGCCTGCCGGACGCCATGTTCGTTGTTGACGTTGATCACGAGCGCATTGCTATCTCCGAAGCCAACAAGCTGGGTATTCCGGTTATCGGCATCGTTGATACCAACAGCAGCCCGGAAGGCGTCGACTACATCATCCCTGGTAATGATGACGCCATCCGTGCCGTGCAACTCTATCTCGGCTCCATGGCGGACGCTGTGCTGCGTGGTCGTCAGAACAATGCTGGCGGTGCTGACGAGTTCGTCGAAGAGGCAGCTGCCGAGGCCGCTCAAGGCTGAGCGCATCTGTCGCCTAGCTGATACCCGTTGAACAGAAAGGGGGCTATGCCCCCTTTTTGCCAATTCCGAATTGATCGCCCGAGTTGAGGGCATGATCGACAATCGAATCGAGAGGATTTGCGAACATGGCAGAGATCACTGCAGCCCTGGTTAAAGAACTGCGCGAGCGCACTGGCCAAGGCATGATGGATTGCAAAAAGGCGCTCACCGCTGCTGGTGGCGACATCGAGAAAGCCATTGATGACATGCGTGCTGCGGGTGCCATCAAGGCCGCCAAGAAGGCTGGCAACATCGCTGCAGAAGGCGCTATTGCGGTTAAGGTTGCTGATGACAACAAGCGTGCCGTGATTATCGAAGTCAACTCGCAGACCGACTTTCTGGCCCTGCAGGACGACTTCAAGAATTTCGTCAGCAACAGCGTCGAGAAGGCTTTTGCCGAGAAGATGACCGATGCTGCGCCGCTGGTTGCAGCTCAGGAAACTGATCGTGAAGCGCTGGTTGCCAAGTGCGGAGAGAACGTCAATATCCGCCGCCTGACTACCGTTGAGGCGGATCTGGTAGGTGCTTATCTGCACGGTCACCGTATCGGTGTGCTCGTTGCGCTGAAGGGTGGTAGCGTTGAGTTGGCGAAGGAAATCGCCATGCACGTCGCTGCTAGCAACCCGCAGTTCCTGGATCCGTCGCAGGTCTCCGAAGAGGCTGTTGCAAAGGAAAAGGAAATCTTCCTGGCATTGAACGAAGACAAGATCAAAGGCAAGCCGGCCGAAATCGTCGAGAAGATGGTTGCAGGCCGTATCAGCAAGTTTCTTGCTGAAGCCAGCCTGGTCGAACAGGCCTTCGTCAAGGATCCGGACGTCAAGGTCGGTGAGCTGGCTAAGAAGGCTGGTGCCGAAATCGTTTCCTTCGTGCGTTACGAAGTAGGTGAAGGCATCGAGCGCGCCGAGGTCGACTTTGCTGCTGAAGTCGCCGCTCAGGTAGCTGCCACCAAGCAATAAGACGCTTCTGCTGTCCTCAAAGAGGCTGCCCGCTTACGCGCGCGGCCTCTTTGTCGGATTGGAGGGTTGAAATGTTTTTCGCCAATGCGACGGTCACCGCTTGGCACCAACGCGATACTGCGCTGTCATAGCGCAGACATTTTTTCCGGCTGCAGGCCAGCCTAGTCATACAAATGCCGCAGGAGAGACAACGCCAATGGCTCAGCAGATGAGTGCACGCAATCCTCGCTATAAACGCATTCTGCTCAAATTAAGCGGCGAGGCCCTTATGGGGTCCGAGGACTTTGGCATCGATCCCAAGGTGCTTGATCGCATGGCCTTGGAAGTTGGTCAGTTAGTGGGCATCGGCGTAGAGGTTGGCCTGGTCATTGGTGGCGGCAACCTCTTCCGTGGTGCTGCGCTGTCTGCTGCGGGCATGGACCGTGTAACTGGCGACCACATGGGCATGCTCGCTACGGTCATGAATTCCCTGGCCATGCGTGACGCCTTGGAGCGCTCAAACATTCCCGCACTGGTCATGTCGGCGATTTCGATGGTCGGTGTTACTGACCATTACGACCGCCGCAAGGCGATGCGTCACCTGAAGAGCGGCGAAGTGGTGATCTTCTCCGCGGGCACCGGCAATCCGTTCTTTACCACCGATTCGGCCGCCTGCCTGCGTGCCATCGAGATTCATGCCGATGTGGTGCTCAAAGCCACCAAGGTTGACGGTGTTTATACGGCGGACCCATTCAAGGATCCGAATGCCGAAAAGTTCGAACAGCTGACTTATGATGATGTGCTTGACCGCAAGCTGGGCGTCATGGACCTGACCGCCATCTGCCTGTGCCGCGACCACAACATGCCGCTGCGGGTGTTCAATATGAACAAGCCCGGTGCCCTGCTCAATATTGTGCTTGGCGGCGCCGAAGGAACCCTGATCGAGGAGCAGTATCAATGATCAACGAGATCAAGCAAGACGCACAGGAACGCATGAAGAAAACCCTGGAATCGCTGGGGCACGCGTTCGCCAAGATTCGTACCGGTCGTGCTCATCCGAGTATTCTCGACGGCGTTATGGTGTCTTATTACGGTAGTGACACGCCTCTGCGCCAGATAGCCAACGTAACCGCGGAAGACTCGCGCACTCTGGCCCTTACGGTCTTCGATCGAGGCATGATTCAGGCTGTCGAAAAGGCGATCATGACGTCTGATCTCGGCCTGAATCCTGCCACGGCTGGCACTACCATCCGCGTGCCGATGCCTGCGCTTACTGAAGAGACCCGTAAGGGGTACACCAAGCAGGCGCGTTCGGAGGCCGAGAATGCTCGTGTCGCCGTGCGCAATATCCGTCGCGATGCCATTGCTCAGTTGAAGGATCTGGTGAAGGAGAAGGAAATCAGCGAAGACGAGGAACGACGCGGACAGGACGACGTTCAAAAGCTGACCGACAAGTACGTTGCGGAGATCGACAAGGCGCTTGAAGGTAAGGAAAACGACCTGATGGCTGTTTGATGTCGCTGTACCGGACTTCGTCCGTACTGCACACGTCGGAGTGCGCCGAGCCAAGCAGGGTCGCGGCGCGAGGGGCTAACCAGTCGTATCCCCGGAAGCTGCCGCTGGCGGTTTCTCCCATTGTTCGCAGCGTGATTGAGCGCAGGTAGAGTCGTTTCATGGATAAGGTCAGGCAGATTGCCGGGCGGAATGTACCCCGTCATGTCGCAGTCATCATGGATGGTAACAATCGCTGGGCGAAGCGTCGTCTCTTGCCCGGCGTGGCTGGGCACAAGGCCGGTGTAGATGCGGTGCGAGCCGTTATCGAGGTCTGCGCTGAGGCAGGTGTTGAGGTGCTTACGCTGTTTGCCTTTTCCAGTGAGAACTGGCAAAGGCCTGCTGAAGAGGTTGGGGCTCTGATGGAGCTCTTTCTGACTGCTCTACGCCGCGAAGCGCGCAAGCTCAATGAAAATGGCATCAGCTTGCGAATCATTGGTGATCGCTCTCGCTTTCATCCGGAGTTGCAGGCAGCAATGCTTGAGGCTGAGAGGATGACCGCGGGAGCAGGCCGTTTCGTGCTTCAAGTGGCTGCCAACTATGGCGGCCAATGGGACATACTCCAAGCCGCACAGCGATTGGCTCACGAAGCGCAGGAGGGTCGCCTGAATCCGGATGAGGTCACGCCTGCCGTCTTTCAGCGCTATCTGGCAACTGGTGACATGCCTCCGCCGGACCTCTGCATTCGTACCGGGGGTGAGCGGCGCATCAGCAATTTCCTTTTATGGCAGCTGGCTTACGCTGAGTTGTATTTCTCGGACCTGTATTGGCCCGATTTCAAGCACGACGCTATGCGTACTGCATTGGCCGATTTCGCCAAGCGTCAACGACGTTTCGGTAAGACCGGGGATCAGGTAGAAATAGAGGTTCGAGCTGAATGCTGAAGCATCGCATCATCACGGCAGCCATCCTTCTTCCGATCGCACTGATTGGGTTTTTCCTTCTTGAGGGTCTCGCTTTTGCGTTGTTCATAGGCCTCGTAGTAGTGCTTGGGGGCTGGGAGTGGGCGCGTCTAGCGGGGTTCGAGGCTCAGGCGGTCCGGATTCTTTATGCGGCGGCGGTCGCTCTTCTGCTTGCTGGGCTGTATTCGGCTCCCGTCTTGGCATCATGGTTGCTAGCGATCAGCGTGGTCTGGTGGCTGGCGGCTGCGGCGTTGGTGGTCAGCTATCCCAGAAGGCAGCGGCACTGGGGTGGGCGTGCCGGCAGCCTGTTTATCGGATTGCTGATTCTGTTGCCCGCCTGGCAGGGTCTGGTTTTGCTGAAACAGTGGCCGCAAGGCAATTGGCTGATCGTTGCTGTGATGGTACTGGTCTGGGGCGCTGATATCGGTGCCTATGCGGCAGGCAAGACCTTTGGTCGTCGCAAGCTCGCTCCGCAGGTCAGTCCGGGCAAGAGTTGGGAGGGGATGATTGGTGGCCTGGTTACCAGCCTGCTGATTACGTTTTCTGTTGGTCTCTATCAGTCCTGGTCCACACGTGAGCTAGTGCTCGCTCTGTTGGGTGCGGCTCTGGTAGTGGTCATTTCCGTTGTTGGTGATCTGACCGAAAGCATGTTCAAGCGCAGCTCTGGTATCAAGGATAGCAGCCAGCTGCTTCCAGGGCACGGTGGCGTGATGGATCGTATCGACAGCTTGACAGCTGCGGTACCCGTATTCACGGTTCTGCTATGGCTCGCCGGTTGGGGTGCATGGTGAGTGGCCCGCTGCAGGTAACAATTCTTGGCGCGACCGGTTCCATCGGGCTGAGCACGCTTGATGTCATCGCCCGTCATCCCGAGCGTTACCGGGCTTTTGCGCTTACTGCATTCAGTCGCATCGCCGAGTTGCGTGAGCTGTGCCGACTGCACCATCCCCGGTATGCCGTAGTGGCTGATAGCAGCAGGGCTCGTGTGCTGCAGGAGCAACTCGACAGCGATAGCGTCAAAACCCGGGTGCTGGTAGGTGAGGGTGGTCTGAGTGAGGTTGCAGCGCATCCCGAGGTCGATGTGGTTATGGCCGCGATTGTTGGTGCGGCCGGTTTGCGTCCGACGCTCTCGGCGGTTCAAGCCAGCAAGCGGGTTCTGTTAGCGAACAAAGAAGCGCTGGTCATGTCCGGCGCGCTGTTCATGCAGGCGCTACACGACAGCGAGGCGGTGTTGCTGCCCATCGACAGCGAGCACAACGCCATATTCCAATGTCTGCCTGGCAATTATGCTGCCGGCCTGAGCCGTGTTGGCGTCCGGCGAATTCTGCTTACCGCCTCAGGTGGGCCGTTCCGTCAACTGCCTCTGGAGCAGCTCGCTGCTGTGTCTGCTGATCAGGCCTGTGCTCACCCGAACTGGTCCATGGGTCGCAAGATTTCGGTCGATTCGGCGAGCATGATGAACAAGGGGCTTGAGCTCATCGAGGCTTGCTGGCTGTTCGATGCTCGGCCGGACCAGGTCGAGGTCGTGATTCACCCGCAAAGCGTCATCCACTCGATGGTCGACTACGTCGACGGTTCGGTCTTGGCTCAGCTGGGTAACCCCGACATGCGCACACCTATTGCACATGCGTTGGCCTGGCCGGAGCGGATCGACTCAGGCGTATCTGCCCTGGACCTGCTTCAGGTGACCCGTCTGGATTTCGAGGCCCCCGACCAGCACAGATTTCCGTGTCTTCGGATCGCCCGACAGGCCGCTCAGGACGGCGGAACGGCGCCTGCGATGCTCAATGCCGCAAATGAGGTGGCTGTGGATGCTTTCCTGAACGGCCGCATTCGCTTCACTGAAATCGCGAGTATTATCGAGGACGTTCTCGATCAGGAGGCTTCGGTTCCGGCTCGTTGCCTTGCTGACGTGTTTGCCGCCGATACGCAGGCTCGCAAGCTTGCTTCGAGCTGGTTGCAAACCCGCGATCGATAGTGATCAAAAGTCCCAACTTGGCTGTGACGCTCCGGCATTGATCGGGCTGACAGGCTGCTAAAAGACCTTTCGAGGCAGAGGAAATATGGGCGCGCTGTACATGATCATTGGCACCCTCGTGGCGCTGGGTGTACTGGTAACCTTTCACGAGTTCGGGCACTTCTGGGTAGCTCGTCGTTGCGGCGTCAAGGTTCTGCGCTTCTCGGTAGGCTTCGGTCGGCCGTTGTTGCGCTGGCATGACCGCCAGGGTACCGAGTTCGTTCTCGCCGCGATCCCTCTCGGCGGCTACGTCAAGATGCTCGATGAGCACGAGGGCGACGTACCGCCCGCTCTGCTGGAACAGGCCTTCAACCGCAAAACCGTAAAGCAGCGTTTCGCCATTGTGTCCGCTGGGCCGTTAGCCAATTTTCTGCTTGCCCTGGTGTTCTTCTGGGCGTTGGCCATGCTGGGCACCGAGCAGGTTCGTCCAGTTGTGGGCGCGGTAGAGGTCGGTAGCCTTGCTGAGCGGGCAGGGCTGATGCCAGGGCAGGAAATCGTCGAAATCAACGGCAAGCCAACGGCTGGTTGGGCAGAGGTCAACTTGCAGCTCATCCGGCGACTAGGTGAAAGCGGATCGCTGGAGATGTTGGTGCGTGGGGTTGATGGCGATCAGCCGCAACGGCTGCAGCTGGAGCTGACGGATTGGCTGAAAGGCGCCGAAGAACCTGACCCGATCGGTTCGTTGGGCATTCGCCCTTGGCGTCCGGAAATCGCACCGGTGGTTGCCCAGCTGGATCCGGAAGGGCCGGCTCAGGCTGCTGGTGTTCAACTAGGGGATCGTTTGGTCAGTCTTGATGGAGAGGCGCTGACCGAATGGCAAGCAGTAATAGATCGGGTTAAGCCGCTGGCCGGACGGGCAGTGTTACTGGGGGTCGAGCGTGACGGCCAGCAGATTGATCTGCCCCTGACGCTGGCTGAGCGTGGTGATGGGGATAAGCGTCGGGGTTATCTTGGTGCTGGCGTTGCGGGGGGGGAATGGCCACCGGAAATGTTGCGTCAGGTCAGTCATGGTCCTGTCGAAGCTGTCGGTGAAGGGCTTCGTCGCACATGGACAATGAGCGTTCTGACACTGGATTCGCTTAGGAAAATGCTGTTCGGGGAGCTCTCGGTAAAAAACTTGAGCGGTCCGATAACCATTGCTAAAGTGGCGGGCGCTTCTGCACAGTCGGGCGTGGGCGACTTCCTGAATTTCCTCGCCTACCTGAGCATAAGTCTTGGGGTACTCAATCTATTGCCTATCCCTGTCCTGGATGGAGGGCATCTGCTCTTCTACTTGGTCGAGTGGGTCCGTGGACGTCCCTTGTCGGACAGGGTCCAGGGCTGGGGAGTACAGATCGGTATCAGCCTGGTTGTTGGGGTGATGCTGCTTGCGCTGGTCAACGACCTTGGCCGCCTTTAACCGCCATATACCTTGATGTCGCCGCGCCACGCGCAGGTTCAATTATCAGGTTTGAAAAGAAAGGACTTCATGAAACGTCTGCTGCTACCTGCGGTTATTTCCGCACTGATGATTGCCGAAGTTCACGCCGAGTCCTTCACTATTTCCGATATACGCGTCAACGGTCTGCAGCGAGTCTCTGCTGGCAGTGTCTTTGGCGCGTTGCCGCTGAATGTCGGTCAGGCAGCTGACGACAGTCGGCTGGTCGATGCAACCCGAGCGTTGTTTCGCACCGGTTTTTTTGAAGACATCCAGCTCGGCCGTGAAGGCGATGTGCTGGTAATCAACGTAGTCGAGCGCCCGTCGATCTCCGGCATCGAAATCGATGGTAATAAGGCAATCAAGACCGAAGACCTGCTTTCCGGTCTCCAGCAGTCAGGCCTTGCCGAAGGTGAAATCTTCCAGCGAGCCACGCTCGAAGGTGTGCGCAACGAGCTGCAGCGGCAGTATGTTGCGCAGGGTCGCTACTCGGCCACGATCGAAACTGAGGTTGTTCCGCAGCCACGCAACCGCGTCGCGTTGAAGATCAACATAAACGAAGGTTCCGTCGCGGCAATCAAGCATATCAACGTCGTCGGCAATTCCGTGTTTCCTGACGAAGATCTTTCTGACCTGTTCGAGTTGAAGACCAGTAACTGGTTGTCGTTCTTCCGTAATGACGACAAGTACGCGCGGGAGAAGCTGTCCGGTGATCTTGAGCGTCTGCGCTCCTATTACTTGGATCGCGGCTATATCAACATGGACATCACCTCTACCCAGGTGTCCATCACGCCAGACAAGAAAGACGTCTATATCACGGTAAACATCGCTGAAGGCGACCGCTATACCGTCAGTGACGTCAAACTGAGCGGCGATTTGAAAGTGCCCCAAGAAGAGCTGCAATCCTTGCTGTTGGCAAAGGAAGGGCAGGTCTTCTCGCGAAAGGTGATGACTACCACCTCGGAGCTGATCACGCGCCGCTTGGGCAATGAGGGCTATACCTTCGCCAACGTCAACGGCGTGCCGGAAACCAACGACGAGGACAACACTGTATCGATCACTTTTGTGGTCGATCCGGGCAAGCGTGCCTATGTCAATCGCATCAACTTCCGCGGCAACACCAAGACCGAAGACGAGGTGCTGCGACGCGAGATGCGCCAAATGGAAGGCGGGTGGGCATCGACCTATCTGATCGATCAGTCCAAGACTCGTCTCGAGCGGTTGGGCTTCTTCAAGGAAGTGAACGTCGAGACGCCGCAGGTCCCAGGTACCGACGACCAGATCGATGTGAACTACAGCGTCGAGGAACAGCCCTCTGGCTCGATTATGGCGAGCATCGGATTTGCGCAGAATGCGGGTCTGATTCTCGGCGGGTCGATCAGTCAGAACAACTTCCTAGGCACCGGTAATCGTGTCAGCGTAGGGCTCACCCGCAGCGAATACCAGTCGCGTTACAACTTCGGATTTGTGGATCCCTACTGGACCGAAGACGGCGTCAGCCTTGGATATAATGCTTTCTATCGAACCACCGACTACGACGAGCTGGACTACGACGTTTCAAGCTACTCGGTCGATAGTCTGGGTGGCGGTGTGAACATTGGCTATCCGATCAGCGAGACTTCGCGGCTGTCGTTTGGTCTGTCCGCGCAACAGGACACGATCGACAGTGGACGCTACACGGTTGATGAGATTTTCGATTTCATCGAGCAGGAAGGCGACAGTTATCTCAACTTCAAGGCTTCAGTCGGTTGGTCTGAGTCGACGTTGAACCGTGGCGTTCTGGCAACCCGGGGGCATTCACAGAGCCTGTCGCTGGAAATTACCATTCCAGGCAGCGACCTGTCGTTCTATAAACTCGATTACAACGCTCAGCTGTTCGTGCCGGTTACCAAGACTTACACCATGCGGCTGCATACGCAGCTGGGCTATGGCGATGCCTATGGCTCGACCTCACGGCTGCCGTTTTATGAGCACTACTATGCAGGTGGTTTCAACTCTGTCCGTGGTTTCGAAGACAGCAGTCTCGGTCCGCGCAGCACGCCGAGTCGTGGCGAGCCTGTAACCGGGAATGAGGGCACCATTGCCGATCCTGATCAGGATGCGCTGCCCTACGGTGGTAACGTGTTGATCCAGGGCGGAATGGAACTGCTGTTTCCGATGCCGTTCGTCAAGGATCAACGCTCGTTGCGCACCTCGGTGTTCTGGGACGTGGGTAACGTCTACGATACGAATTGCCCGTCGGGCTCGGCTAAATGCAGCGATATCGATATCGGCGACATGGCCAGTTCGGTCGGTGTCGGTCTGACCTGGATCACTGCTATGGGGCCGCTGAGTTTCAGTCTGGCGATGCCGGTAATGAAGCCGGACGAAGCGGATACTCAGGTCTTCCAGTTCTCGCTGGGCCAAACCTTTTAATCATCTGGAGCCATGCTCCAGCGCATCCTGAAGAGTGGTATATACCGTGCGTAAGTTGACCCAATTGCTTGTCATTGCCACTGCTCTAGTGGCGACCCCCGCATTTGCTGAAATGAAAATAGCGGTGATGAACTATCAGATGGCTCTGCTCGAATCGGACGCAGCCAAGCGCTATTCGGTCGACGCAGAGAAGAAGTTCGGCCCACAGCTGGAGAAGCTCAAAGGACTGGAGAGCGACGCCAAGCGCATTCAGGACCGTCTGGGCAAAGACGGCGATAAGATGCAGCAGGCTGAACGTGAGCGTCTTGAGCTTGAATTCAAGCAAAAGGCCCGCGACTTCCAGTTTCTGTCGAAGGAGCTGAACGAGTCTAAAGCATCCGCTGATCGTGACATGCTCAAGCAGCTCAAGCCAAAGCTGGACAAGGCGGTCGAAGAGGTCATCAAAAAAGGTGACTATGATCTGGTGCTCGAGCGTGGCGCGGTGGTTGATGTCAAGCCGCAGTACGACATCACCCGCCAGGTCATTGAGCGCATGAATCAGCTGCGCTAATGAGCAGAGTGGCTTATACGCTCGGCGACCTGGCCGAACGGCTCGGTGCCGACCTGCGCGGCGATGGCTCGCTGCAAGTGTCAGGTCTCGCGACGTTGCAGGATGCTGGCCCTGAGCATTTGAGCTTTCTGGCCAATGCGCAGTACCGGAAATTTCTGGCCGCGACTAAAGCGGGCGGCGTGCTGCTTACCGCCAAGGATGCCGATGGCTACACCGGTGCCGCATTGGTTGTAGCTAACCCGTATCTTGCCTATGCACGCCTCTCGCATCTGTTTGAGAGGCGCCCACTGGCGCCCATCGGTATTCACTCCACTGCAGTTGTTGACCCCAGTGCCTCGGTTGATCCCTCGGCGCGCATTGGAGCGCAGGTGGTGATTGAGGCAGATGCCTGGGTGGGGCCCGGTGTGGAGATCGGAGCACAATCCCTTGTCGGTGCGCGAAGCCGCATCGGCGCCGGAGGTCGGCTCGCTGCTCGCGTTACCCTCTGTCACGACGTAATCATCGGCGAACGCGTGGTCATTCAACCCGGTGCGGTGATCGGAGGTGAAGGGTTCGGCTTCGCCAATGAGCAGGGCAGTTGGGAAAAGATTGCTCAGCTCGGTGGCGTGCGTATCGGTGATGACGTCGAGATTGGCGCCAATACCACCATCGACCGAGGTGCCATATCGGATACGGTTATAGGCAATGGCGTCAAGCTGGATAACCAGATCATGATCGCGCATAACGTACAGATCGGTGATAACACTGCCATGGCTGGCTGTTCCGGCATTTCCGGTAGCACGAAGGTTGGTCGTAACTGCATGATTGCGGGCGGCGCTGGGCTCGTTGGGCATATCGAGGTCTGCGATAACGTGTTCATCACAGGCATGACCATGGTCACGCGGTCGATCACCGAGCCGGGAAGCTATTCTTCTGGAACGGCCATGCAGCCTGCCGCGGAATGGCGCAAGAGTGCTGCTCGGATTCGGCACCTTGACGACATGGCGCGCCGGCTGCAGCAGGTAGAAAAGCGCTTGGCATCCGTGACCCCACGCGGGGATACGGCTTCAGATGGCTGACCATACCGTCTGACCGCTCCTTTCAGAAGGCATTTGCCAGCGGGTCGCTCGGCTATATGGCTGTGCAGGCTCCCATTCTCCTAACGGGCTTTTTTCCAAATGATGGATATCAACGAGATACGCGAATACCTTCCCCACCGGTACCCCTTTCTGCTGGTTGACCGGGTGGTGGAGTTAGACACGGATGCCAAGCGTATTCGCGGCTACAAGAATGTCACCATCAACGAACCGTTCTTCAACGGGCATTTTCCGCAGCATCCGATCATGCCGGGCGTCTTGATCATTGAAGCCATGGCGCAAGCGGCGGGGCTGCTTGGTTTCAAGATGATGGGTGCGAAGCCAGCCGATGGCACACTGTACTTTTTCGTCGGCTCGGACAAGCTGCGTTTCCGGCAACCCGTAGTGCCGGGCGATCAGTTGACGCTTGAGGCATCCTTCATCAGCGCCAAGCGCGGAATCTGGAAGTTCGATTGCCGCGCCAGTGTTGACGGTAAGCCGGTATGCTCGGCGGAAATCATTTGTGCGGAACAGAAGATATGAGTTTGGTCGACCCTCGCGCCATCGTCGATCCTGCGGCCCGGCTGGCGGATGACGTTCAGGTCGGCCCGTGGTCGATCATCGGCCCGGATGTCGAAATAGGCGAGGGTACCGTGATCGCGTCTCACGTGGTCATCAAGGGGCCGACCCGTATCGGCCGGCACAATCGAATCTTCCAGTTTTCCTCTGTGGGTGAAGATACCCCCGACCTCAAATACAAGGGTGAGCCTACCCGCCTTCTGATTGGTGATCACAACGTGATCCGCGAAGGGGTGACCATTCACCGCGGCACCGTGCAGGATCGAGGCGAGACCACGCTCGGTGACCACAATCTGATCATGGCCTATGCGCACATTGGCCATGACAGCGTCATCGCCAATCATTGCATCCTGGTCAATAACACAGCGCTAGCTGGCCATGTGCATGTGGGTGACTGGGCGATCCTGTCCGGATACACCCTTGTCCATCAGTATTGCCACATCGGTGCTTACAGCTTTTCCGGCATGGGCACGGCCATAGGCAAAGATGTTCCCGCTTTTGTGACGGTATTTGGCAATCCGGCCGAAGCACGCAGCATGAACTTCGAAGGCATGCGTCGTCGGGGCTTCAGCACCGAAGCCATCATGGCACTGCGCAATGCTTATAAAGTCGTCTATCGCAAGGGATTGACGGTAGAAGCTGCACTGACTGCGCTCGAGGTGGATGCCCAGGCTTTTCCTGAGGTAGCGCTGTTTAGAGACTCAGTGCGGGCTTCGAACCGCGGTATCACCCGCTGATATGTCAAAACCTCTTAAAGTTGCGTTGGTTGCTGGCGAAGCGTCTGGCGACATTCTTGGCGCCGGATTGATGCAAGCGCTGAAGGCGCAGCATCCGATGGTCGAATTCGTTGGGGTGGGCGGCCCTCGAATGGAGGCGCAGGGGCTTAAATCCTATTTTCCGCAAGAACGCCTGGCTGTCATGGGGCTGGTTGAGGTGCTCGGGCGCCTACCGGAACTGCTCGGACGACGCAAGCGACTGCTCAAGACCTTGCTTGAAGTGCGTCCCGATGTATTTATCGGAATTGACGCGCCGGATTTCAATCTGGACCTGGCGCTTAAATTGCGTCGTGCTGGTATCAGGACGGTGCATTACGTCAGCCCTTCGGTCTGGGCATGGCGTCAAAAGCGTGTGTTGAAAATCCGTGAAGCCTGCGACCTGATGCTGACTCTGTTTCCCTTCGAGGCGAAGTTTTACCACGACCATCAGGTGGCGGTGCGTTTTGTAGGCCACCCACTGGCCGACACTATCCCATTAGTAGCTGATCGCGCCGAGGCGCGGGTTCTATTGAATCTGCCGCAGGACGGGCTGGTCGTGGCGTTGATGCCCGGTAGTCGGGGCGGAGAGGTGGGTCGCCTTGGCGAACTGTTCCTGGCCGCAGCCGATCGTTTGCGCTCGATGCGTCCGGGGATTCGTTTCGTGGTGCCCTGTGCCAGTCCCGAGCGGCGAGCTCAGTTGGAGCAGATGCTGACAGGACGGGACCTGCCGCTGACGTTGCTTGACGGTCGTTCCCATGAGGCGTTGGCCGCCTGCAATGCAGTGCTGATCGCCTCTGGCACCGCAACGCTCGAGGCCTTGCTATACAAGCGGCCCATGGTGGTGGCTTACAGCGTTGCACCGCTGACGTTTCGGATCCTCAAGCGCCTGGTTAAAAGCCCGTATGTGGCCTTGCCTAATTTGTTGGCGCAGCGGCTCCTTGTTCCTGAGTTGCTTCAGGACGCTGCGACTCCAGACGCAATGGCTCAGCTGTTGTCGCCATTGCTGGATAACGGCGACAGGCAGACCGACGGGTTTGATGCGATTCACCGTACGCTGCGTTGCGATGCCTCGAGCCAGGCGGCCGATGCAGTGCTTGAACTGATAGGCGCGCGCTGATGCAAATCGGGCTGGATTTCAATCTGGTTGAAGAGCTGGTCGCTGGCGTCGATGAAGTGGGCCGTGGGCCGCTGTGTGGACCCGTGGTTACTGCAGCGGTGATCCTTGACCCCTTGCGTCCGATCGAAGGCTTGAACGACTCGAAGAAGCTCACCGAGGCGCGCCGCGAGGCGTTATTCGATGAGATTTGCGAGAAAGCGCTGGCTTGGTGCATTGCCCGCGCCGAGGTGCATGAGATCGATCAGCTGAACATCCTTCATGCCACCATGCTGGCCATGCAGCGTGCAGTTGAAGGGCTCAGCGTCAGACCTCGATTGGCCTTGATCGACGGTAATCGGTGCCCCCAGCTTGCGGTGCCGAGCGCACCGGTCATACAGGGCGATGCACAGGTACCCGCAATTGCCGCTGCATCGATTCTGGCCAAGGTCAGCCGGGATCGGGAAATGTGTGCGCTGGATCTGTGCTATCCCGGTTATGGGCTTTCCGCCCATAAAGGCTATCCAACGCCGCATCACCTCGACGCCCTGCGGCGTCTCGGCCCGACCATCATCCATCGCCGTTCCTTCGCGCCTGTGCGCAACCTCCTGGAGCAAGGCGGCGCCGTGGTTGAGCGCGTAACCGCCGAAACGGCTAGCCTGCTAGGCTGATCTTCGCCGGCATTCCTCAGTCTATCGAGGCGTGCTTTCCGCTGATCCACAAGCGGTTAAACGCCGTCTTAATCGACTGCGGCTTTCCGGTACAATTCGCGGCTTGTCGTTTCGCCAGTCCAAGGTTCGTTCATGCCCGTCTCCTTCGTCCACCTCCGTCTGCACACTGAATATTCTCTTGTTGACGGACTGGTGCGCGTCAAACCGTTGGTGAAGTCGGTAGCAAGCGCAGGCATGCCAGCGGTGGCGGTCACGGACCAGAGCAACATGTGCTCGCTGGTCAAGTTCTACAAGGCGGCACAAGGCGCAGGGATCAAGCCGATCTGTGGTGCCGATATCTGGCTGGCCAGCCGTGATGAAGATGGACCGCTCAGCCGCTTGACCTTGCTGGCGATGAACAGCCAGGGATATCGCAACCTGACTGAACTGGTTTCACGCGGTTGGACAGAAGGTCAGCGTAACGATCAGATCATCATTGAGCGCGATTGGGTCAAAGGTGCGGCGGATGGTTTGATTGCATTGTCAGGCGCCAAGGAAGGGGAGATCGGCCATGCGTTGCTCAATGGCGAAGAAGCCTTGGCTGAGGCGTTGCTGGATGAGTGGAGGCAAACCTTTCCGCAGCGTTTCTATCTTGAAGTACAGCGTACGAGCCGCGTCAACGACGAAGAACATCTGCATGCGGCGGTGGTATTGGCGCAGCGCTGCAGTGTTCCGCTTGTGGCTACCAACGACGTGCGCTTTCTCAAACAGGAAGATTTTGAAGCCCACGAAACGCGCGTGTGTATCGGTGAAAGCCGCACCCTCGACGACTCGCGGCGGCCGCGCAATTACTCCGATCAGCAGTATCTGAAGACGCCCGAGGAGATGTGGGAGCTGTTCAGCGATCTGCCAGAGGCGTTGGAGAACACCGTAGAGATCGCCCGGCGCTGCAACATTGAAGTGCAGCTCGGTACCTACTTCCTGCCCGATTTTCCGGTGCCGGATGGCATGACCATGGACGAATATTTCCGCAAGGTATCGTTCGATGGGCTCGATGAGCGACTCGAGGTGCTGCTGCCCAAGGACACGCCGGACTATGAGGCGAAAAAGCAGGTTTACATCGACCGGCTGAATTTCGAGCTCGACATCATTATTCAGATGGGCTTCCCCGGCTACTTCCTTATCGTCATGGACTTCATCCAGTGGGCGAAGAGCAATGGCGTGCCGGTTGGGCCTGGGCGGGGATCGGGTGCGGGGTCGCTGGTGGCCTACGTGCAGAAGATCACCGATCTCGATCCGCTGGCCTACGACCTGCTGTTCGAACGTTTCCTTAATCCGGAGCGGGTCTCCATGCCCGACTTCGACGTCGACTTCTGCATGGATGGCCGTGACCGGGTCATCGACTACGTGGCGGAGAAGTACGGCCGCAACGCGGTCAGCCAGATCATTACCTTCGGCACCATGGCGGCCAAGGCCGTGGTGCGTGACGTGGCGCGGGTGCAGGGTAAGTCCTACGGCCTGGCTGATCGATTGTCGAAGATGATTCCCTTCGAAGTCGGCATGACTCTGGCGAAAGCCTACGAAATGGAAGAGCCGCTCCGGGATTTCCTGGCCGTCGACGAAGACGCCCGGGAAATTTGGGACATGGCGCTCAAGCTCGAAGGGATCACGCGCGGTACCGGCAAGCACGCCGGCGGCGTGGTCATCGCGCCCACCAAGCTCACAGATTTTGCACCTATCGCCTGCGATGACGAAGGCGGCAGCCTGGTGACTCAGTTCGACAAGGATGACGTCGAGCAGGCGGGCCTGGTCAAGTTCGACTTCCTTGGCCTGCGCACCCTGACCATCATCAAGTGGGCGCTGGAAACCATCAATCGCGAGCAGGCGCGCAAGGGGCTCGAGCCGGTCAACATTGATTTCATCCCGCTGGACGACAAGCCGACCTATTCGTTGCTGCAAAAAGCCGAGACGACCGCAGTCTTCCAGCTTGAATCGCGCGGGATGAAGGAGCTGATCAAAAAGCTCAAGCCGGACTGCCTGGAAGACCTCATCGCTCTGGTGGCGCTGTTCCGGCCTGGCCCGCTGCAGTCGGGCATGGTTGACGACTTCATCAACCGTAAGCACGGCCGTGCAGAAATTTCCTACCCGCATACGGATTACCAGTATGAGGGCCTCAAGCCGGTGCTGGCTCCCACCTACGGCATCATCCTGTATCAGGAGCAGGTGATGCAGATTGCGCAGGTCATGGGCGGCTATACCCTTGGCCAGGCGGATATGCTGCGTCGCGCCATGGGTAAGAAAAAACCCGAGGAAATGGCCAAGCAGCGCGGCGGCTTCATCGAAGGCTGTGCCAACAACGGCATCGACGCTGATCTGGCGGGTAACATCTTCGACCTCGTCGAAAAGTTTGCCGGCTACGGCTTCAACAAATCTCACTCGGCGGCCTATGGCCTGGTTTCGTACCAGACCGCCTGGCTCAAGGCGCATCACCCGTCGCCTTTCATGGCGGCGGTTCTCTCGGCGGACATGCACAACACCGACAAGGTGGTCACGCTGATCGAAGAATGCCGCAGCATGAAGCTGCGTATCGACGCGCCTGATGTGAACAACTCCGAGTTCAAGTTCACGGTCAGTGACGATGGCCGAATTATTTACGGGCTTGGCGCGATCAAAGGCGTCGGTGAGGGCCCGGTCGAAGCCATCTGTGAATGTCGCAAGGAAGGTGGGCCGTTCAAGGACCTGTTCGATTTCTGCAGCCGTGTCGATCTTAAGCGAATCAACAAGCGCACCCTCGAAGCCCTGATCCGTGGAGGCGCGCTGGATCGCCTTGGGCCTTATTTCTCTGATGAGCCGAAAGCCTACCAGGCCAATATCGATCGCAATCGGGCGGTGCTGCTCTCGGCAATGGAAGAGGCGATCCAGGCAGCAGAGCAGACGGCACGCAGCCTCGACAGCGGCCATGCGGACCTGTTTGGGGGCTTGTTTGCTGAGCCCGAAGCAGATGTCTATGCGAACCATCGCAAAGCTCGCGAGTTGTCCTTGAAGGAGCGTCTGAAAGGCGAGAAGGACACCCTGGGGCTCTACCTTACCGGGCATCCAATCGATGAATACGAAGGCGAGGTCCGCCGCTTTGCTCGTCAGCGCATCATCGATCTGCGTCCCGCTCGGGGCGAGCAAACTGTAGCCGGGCTGATCGTCAACCTGCGGGTCATGAAGAACAAGAAAGGCGACAAAATGGGCTTTATCACCCTGGACGATCGCTCGGGGCGGATCGAAGCCTCGCTGTTCGCCGAAGCCTTCAACAGCGCTCAGGCGTTACTGCAGACCGATGCTCTGGTGGTGGTAGAGGGCGAAGTCAGTAATGATGATTTCTCGGGAGGATTGCGCCTGCGAGCCAAGCGGGTCATGAGTCTGGAGGAGGCCCGAACCGGGTTGGCCGAAAGTCTGCGAGTCAAAGTGGCCAGCGATGCGCTAAAAGGCGATCGGGTCCGTTGGTTGGCCGATGTTTGCGGTCGTCATCGCGGCGCCTGTCCGATTACGCTGGAGTACACCGGCGCTGATGCCCGTGCTCTGTTGCAGTTCGGCGAAGGGTGGCGAATCGACCCTGCTGACAACTTGATTCAGGCATTGCGTGACCAGTTCGGGCGCGACAACGTCTTTCTGCAATACCGATAGTGGGACCCGCCGATGGGTGCACCTTTGCAGGTGCGAGAACCATCGGCGTCCTGAACCGGCCTGATCTCTGATCGGGTCATGATTGTGAACATTTTGTTCGACCTGAATGCGTCCGTCCCGTAAGGTAGGGCGCAAAAAACGGAACAGCTCCCGGCCGCCTGGCCGTCGACGCATGACGGATGCCTATGAACCCGAATTTTCTCGATTTCGAACAGCCGATCGCCGACCTGCAAGCCAAGATCGAAGAATTGCGCCTGGTTGGTAATGACAACTCGCTGAACATTGGCGATGAGATTGCCCGCCTGCAGGACAAGAGCGAGTCGCTCACCGAGAGCATCTTCGGCAATCTCACCAGTTGGCAGATCGCTCGTCTGGCCCGACACCCGCAGCGCCCTTACACGCTGGATTACATCAAACACCTGTTCACCG
Organism: Stutzerimonas tianxiuensis; assembly: GCF_053470365.1. NCBI lineage: Bacteria > Pseudomonadati > Pseudomonadota > Gammaproteobacteria > Pseudomonadales > Pseudomonadaceae > Stutzerimonas > Stutzerimonas tianxiuensis. The sequence continues at coordinate 102,818 of NZ_JBPVWS010000006.1, forward strand.
AGTTCGAAGAGCTGCATGGCGATCGCCATTTCTCCGATGACGCCGCAATCGTCGGTGGTACGGCTCGCTTGAACGGCGAGCCGGTGATGATCATCGGTCATCAGAAAGGTCGAGAGGTCCGCGAAAAGGTGCGTCGCAATTTCGGTATGCCCCGTCCTGAGGGCTATCGCAAGGCGTGCCGCCTGATGGAAATGGCCGAGCGCTTCAAGATGCCGATCCTCACCTTCATCGACACACCCGGCGCCTATCCGGGTATCGACGCTGAAGAGCGCAACCAGAGCGAAGCGATTGCCTGGAACCTGCGGGTCATGGCACGGCTGAAAACCCCCATTATCGCCACGGTGATCGGCGAGGGTGGTTCCGGCGGTGCGCTGGCTATTGGCGTCTGCGACCAGCTGAACATGCTGCAGTACTCGACTTATGCGGTCATTTCGCCTGAAGGCTGCGCCTCCATTCTATGGCGGACTGCTGACAAGGCGCCGGAAGCTGCCGAGGCGATGGGTGTAACCGCTGAGCGTTTGAAGAATCTCGGTATCGTCGACAAGGTCGTACCCGAGCCGCTGGGCGGCGCCCATCGTAATCCGGCGGCGATCGCGGCGTCGCTGCGTGACGAGTTGACTGTTCAGCTCGACATGCTCAAAGGGCTCGATACCCAGGCCCTGCTGGCGCGGCGTTACGAGCGTCTGATGAGCTACGGAATAGCCTGATAACTGAGTGACCGATGAACGAAACGGCGGGCTTTCCCGCCGTTTTCGTGTCTGAGCCTTTCACTTTGCCAGATTGTTTCAGCGCCCCACTGATCCGTGCGATTGGCTAGCGTTCGTCCATATCCAGCTTATGCTGACCTTCGTTTATTCTGAGCTGCAATCAGATGTCTCTCGAGTCTCGGCTGCTTGATGTATTGCAACCATGGCGTACCGCGCCGCGCTGGCGTGTGGCTTTTTCCGGTGGTCTGGACTCCACTGCTTTACTGCATTTATTGGTGCGCTTATCGACTCGCGAAAGGTTTCCGCCAATAAGCGCGATCCATATTCACCATGGTTTGCAGCCTGCAGCCGAGGGTTGGCCGGAGCACTGCCGGTCCATCTGCCAAAGCCTCGGCATCGAGTTGCAGGTTGTGCGGGTACGGGTCGAGCCTGGTCCGAGCCTCGAAAGCGCCGCGCGAGCTGCGCGCTATGCGGCTTTCAGCGGGTGCTTGCACACAGCCGACGTGCTTTTCACAGGTCAGCACCGAGACGATCAGGCGGAGACCCTGATCTTTCGCCTGCTGCGTGGCGCGGGGGTGCGGGGACTTGCCAGCATGCCGACAGTACGCGCGCTGGGTGAGGGCTGGCTTGTGCGACCTTTACTGAATGTCGGGCGTGACGAACTGGAGGCCTACGCGCGGGCGCAGCGCCTCAGCTGGGTCGAGGACCCAAGCAACCAGTGCACCGAACATGCGCGAAACTTTCTTCGTCATCGTGTTATGCCAGTGCTCCGGCAGCGCTGGCCGCGAGCCGTGGAAAATATGGCGCGCGCCGCCGGACATCTGGGCGAGGCACAGCAGCTGCTGGATGAGCTCGCCGAAATCGATCTGCGCAAAGCTCATGCGCCTTGCCGGTATCAGTGGTTACTGATGCCGAAGCTCTCCTTGTTGTCACTGGAATCGCTCAGTCCCGCTCGTCAGCGCAATGCGTTGCGCTATTGGTTGGCTGATCTGACGGCGCTTCCTGATAGCGATCATTGGGCTGGCTGGGATGCGTTGCGTGATGCCGCTCCAGATGCCGCTCCGGTCTGGCGCTTGGCTGCTGGCGAGCTGCACAGAGGCGATGGTTGCCTCTGGTGGTTATCGGGGTCCTGGTTGGCCACCGTGGCGGGGCCAGTCGACTGGCCGCAGCCGAGCACTGACCTGCAGCTGCCCGGCAACGGCTTCCTGCGCTTGAGCGGCTACGCTGGGCAAGGCTTGCTGCAGGTGCGCTATCGTCAGGGCGGCGAGTCACTGAAAATTCCTGGCCGAGGCCGGCGTGACCTCAAACGGTTGCTAAATGAGGCTGGAATGCCAGGTTTCGTGCGCTCGCGTCTACCGCTGCTGTTTCTAGACGGTGAGCTCGTTGCGGTCGCCAATCTGCCGCAGTTCGATGCCCAAGCCCTGTCGCTGCAGTGGTCGCCGCCAACCGTCGACACGTTTGAGCTGGTAGGGTCTTTCGAGTAGACTACGCTCCCGTCCCAACACAGCTTCTGCGGCTTTCTTCGAAAACCGTGGCAGTTGAGCTATTGCCGCCCCAGGCGCAGTGGCACCTTCGCTTTTCCCCGGCGGCGCTGACCGCTTAACGCAGACTTCTAGGGTTTTTCATGACGCGCTACATCTTCGTCACGGGTGGTGTTGTTTCTTCATTGGGGAAAGGCATCGCCTCGGCTTCATTGGCGGCCATCCTGGAGGCGCGGGGCCTGAAGGTCACGATGCTCAAGCTGGACCCTTACATCAACGTGGATCCGGGCACCATGAGCCCGTTCCAGCACGGTGAGGTGTTCGTCACCCACGACGGCGCCGAGACCGACCTCGACCTTGGTCACTACGAGCGGTTCATCCGCACCACGATGACCAAGAGCAACAACTTCACCACCGGCCGCGTCTACGAAGACGTATTGCGTCGCGAGCGCCGTGGTGACTACTTGGGCGCCACCATCCAGGTCATCCCGCACATCACTGACGAAATCAAGCGCCGCATCATCAAAGGCGCTGGCGATGCCGACGTCGCGCTGGTGGAGGTTGGCGGCACGGTCGGCGACATCGAGTCGCAACCCTTTCTTGAGGCGATCCGCCAGCTTCGCGTCGAAGTGGGCGCGAAACGCGCGATGCTGATGCACCTGACGCTGGTCCCTTATATCGCCACGGCTGGTGAAACCAAGACCAAGCCAACCCAGCATTCGGTGAAGGAGCTGCGCTCCATCGGTCTGCAGCCAGACGTACTGGTATGCCGCTCCGACCATCCGATCGACGTCTCCTCAAGGCGCAAGATTGCTCTGTTTACCAACGTCGAAGAGCGCGCGGTGATCAGCCTTGAGGACGTTGACACCATCTACAAGATTCCTGGTGTCCTCCATGCTCAGGGGCTGGACGATTTTGTGGTAGAGCGCTTCGGTCTGGAGTGCGGCGGCGCCGACCTGTCCGAGTGGGATCGTGTGGTCGACGCCAAACTGAACCCGGAGCGGGAAGTCACCATTGCCATGGTCGGCAAGTACATGGAACTTCTGGATGCGTACAAATCTCTGATCGAAGCAATGAGCCATGCTGGCATCCAGAGCCGTACCAAAGTGAACCTTCGCTACATTGATTCCGAAGACATCGAAAACCAGGGCACCAGCCTGCTGGAAGGCATGGATGCGATCCTGGTTCCGGGTGGTTTCGGGCTGCGCGGCGTGGAAGGCAAGATCGCCACCGTCAAATATGCTCGCGAGAACAAGATTCCCTACCTCGGCATCTGCCTCGGCATGCAGGTTGCGGTGATCGAGTTCGCTCGTGACGTGCTTGGCTGGACCGACGCCAATTCCACCGAGTTCGACAAGGACAGCACCCATCCGGTCGTGGGTCTGATCACCGAGTGGGAAGATGCCACCGGTGCTGTGGAAACCCGCAGCGATGCGTCAGACCTGGGTGGCACCATGCGTTTGGGTGCGCAGGAATGCGGTCTGGAGGCAGGCTCCAATGTGTTCGCCTGCTACGGCAAGGAGCGCATCATCGAGCGTCATCGCCATCGCTATGAAGTGAACAATAACCTGCTGCCGCAACTGCAGGCCGCTGGCCTGAAGATCACCGGTCGCTCCGGTGACGGCGCGTTGGTCGAAGTGGTCGAGGCGCCAGATCATCCCTGGTTCGTGGCCTGCCAGTTCCACCCTGAATTCACATCCACACCGCGCGACGGTCATCCGCTGTTCAGTGGCTTCGTCAAGGCAGCGCTGGATTACAAGGCGGGCAAGGCATGAGTCAGAAGACCATTCGCGTCGGCAGTATCGAGATCGCCAACGACAAGCCATTCGTGTTGTTTGGCGGGATGAACGTGCTGGAGTCTCGCGATCTTGCACTGCAGATCTGCGAAACCTATGTAAAGGTCACCGAGAAGCTCGGGATTCCCTATATTTTCAAGGCCAGCTTCGACAAGGCCAATCGCTCCTCGATCAACTCCTTCCGAGGCCCTGGCCTGGAAGAGGGGATGCGCATCTTTGAAGAAGTGAAGAAGACCTTCGGCGTTCCGGTGATCACCGACGTACACGAGCCTCACCAGGCACAGCCGGTGGCCGAGGTGTGCGACATCATTCAGCTGCCGGCCTTCCTCTCGCGCCAGACCGATCTGGTGGTGGCGATGGCGAAGACCGGTGCGGTGATCAATATCAAGAAGGCGCAGTTCCTCGCGCCGCAGGAAATGAAGCACATCCTCACCAAGTGTGAAGAAGCCGGCAATGATCAACTGATTCTCTGCGAACGCGGCTCCTCATTTGGCTACAACAACCTGGTCGTCGACATGCTCGGCTTCGACATCATGAAGCGGATGCAATATCCGGTGATCTTCGATGTCACACATGCGCTGCAGATGCCGGGTGGCCGCGCCGACTCGGCTGGCGGTCGTCGCGCACAGGTTACCGATCTGGCCAAGGCCGGTCTCAGCCAAGGGCTGGCCGGGTTGTTCCTTGAGGCCCATCCGGATCCGGAAAATGCCAAGTGCGATGGTCCTTGTGCATTGCGTTTGGACAAGCTCGAACCCTTCCTCACCCAGCTCAAGCAGCTGGATGATCTGATCAAGAATTTTGCGCCAATCGAAACTGCTTGAAGCCTTGAAGCTATCTACGGAGTGTTAATAAAAATGGCAAAGATCGTCGACATCAAAGGGCGTGAGGTTCTCGACTCCCGTGGCAATCCCACTGTTGAAGCGGACGTTATCCTGGATAACGGCATTACTGGTAGCGCCTGTGCGCCGTCCGGTGCTTCCACTGGGTCCCGCGAGGCGCTGGAACTGCGCGATGGCGACAAGAGCCGTTACATGGGCAAGGGAGTGCTGAAGGCTGTCAGCAACATCAATGGGCCTATCCGTGATCTGCTGCTGGGTAAGGATCCGCTGGATCAGAAGGCGCTGGACCGCGCCATGATTGAGCTGGACGGTACCGAAAACAAAGCCTCGCTGGGTGCCAACGCCATTCTTGCCGTGTCGTTGGCTGCTGCCAAAGCCGCTGCGCAGGACCAAGATTTGCCGCTCTACGCGCACATTGCCAACCTCAATGGCACGCCGGGTGAGTACTCCATGCCGGTGCCGATGATGAACATCATCAACGGTGGTGAACATGCCGACAACAATGTCGACATTCAGGAGTTCATGGTTCAGCCCGTCGGCGCCAAGACATTCGCTGATGCGCTGCGCATGGGCGCCGAAATCTTTCACCACCTGAAAGCGGTGTTGAAGGCCCGTGGCCTGAGCACTTCGGTTGGTGACGAAGGTGGCTTCGCACCGAACCTGGCATCCAACGAAGACGCCCTGGCAGCCATCGCAGAAGCGGTGGCTAACGCCGGTTATACGCTGGGTGATGACGTCACCCTGGCGCTTGATTGCGCTTCCAGCGAGTTCTTCGAGAACGGTAAATACGACCTCGCCGGTGAAGGCAAAGTCTTCGACGCCGCCGGTTTTGCTGACTACCTGGCGGGCCTGGCCGACCGCTACCCGATCATCTCCATCGAAGACGGCATGGATGAGTCCGACTGGGCTGGCTGGAAGGTTCTGACCGACAAGATCGGTAGCAAAGTTCAGCTGGTGGGCGACGACCTGTTCGTAACCAACACCAAGATCCTCAAGGAAGGCATCGAGAAGGGCATCGGTAACTCGATCCTGATCAAGTTCAACCAGATCGGTTCGCTGACCGAAACCCTGGAAGCCATCCAGATGGCCAAGGCTGCTGGTTACACGGCGGTGATTTCGCACCGCTCCGGCGAAACCGAAGACAGCACCATCGCCGACTTGGCAGTAGGAACGGCTGCCGGCCAGATCAAGACTGGTTCACTGTGCCGCTCGGACCGCGTATCCAAGTACAACCAGCTGCTTCGTATCGAAGAGCAGCTTGGCGGGAAAGCGGCTTACAAGGGACGTGCCGAGTTTCGCGGCTAATCTGGCTATCGCTAGAAAAGCTGGGGCATGCTAGAAAAGGGCGGCGTTAGTCGCCCTTTTTTGTGGATAACGGTCAGCGCTGTTAAGGTCGCCGCAAGGCGATGCGCTAGCCAGCAAAGGAAAGCCGGGCCATGTCGCTGACCGCCGCTTATACAACGTCACTGGAAACCAATCGAATTCGATCCATGCCCTCCATGCGCAGTCCCTACTGGTTGTTTGTTGTCCTGATTCTGCTCCTGGGTGGCTTGCAGTATCGCCTGTGGGTGGGCGAGGGCAGCCTCGCCCAGGTCAGCGGGCTGAACAAACAGATCGCTGAGCAGCAGGGCGAGAACCAGCGGTTGCTTGAGCGCAACCGAATTCTCGAAGCCGAGGTCAGAGAGCTCAAGCAGGGTATGGAAACTGTGGAAGAGCGTGCTCGGCATGAGTTGGGCATGGTCAAAGAGGGCGAAACTCTCTTTCAGCTCACCGAATGAGCGTAGAAAATCTCCCGTCTTATTGGGTCGTGATTCCGGCTGCCGGCATTGGCAGTCGCATGCGAGCCGACCGTCCCAAGCAGTATCTGCAGCTGGCTGGAAGGACAATCCTGGAACACACCCTGGATTGTTTCCTGGGTCATCCCCAGCTCATGGGACTGGTGGTCTGTCTGGCGCGTGATGATGCCTATTGGCCAGATCTCCCTTGCGCGATAGATCCGCGGGTTCACCGTGCCGATGGCGGTAGCGAGCGAGCTGACTCCGTGCTTGGCGGCCTTCGAAAACTGTCTGGCCTCGGTGCCACGGACAACGACTGGGTGCTGGTGCACGACGCCGCCAGACCCAACCTGACACTCACGGATCTTAATCAGCTGCTGGAGACCCTTGCCACAGATCCCGTTGGTGGGCTGCTCGCCGTGCCGGCGCGCGATACGCTCAAGCGTGCAGATACAGACGGCCGCATCCAGGAGACGGTTGATCGCAGCGTCATCTGGCAGGCGTTTACCCCACAGATGTTCCGGCTTGGGTCGTTGCGCGAGGCCTTGGCGGATGCGCTGGCTAGCGGGGTGGCGGTGACTGATGAAGCGTCCGCGCTTGAATGGGCAGGATACCACCCGCGTTTGGTTGAAGGTCGGGCCGACAATCTGAAGATCACTCGTCCAGAGGATCTTCAATGGCTGGAGCAGCGCTGGAAATCGTGAGTCCAGCGCTGCTCAGAATGCTCGGCACAAAGTAAAGTCGATGCGCTCTGCATAGCAGCTCTAGAGGCGTTGCGATCAGTACCGATAGATTGCAGCGGCACCACTTTGAGTTGGCATGCGTTCGGTAGGCACAGCAATCACCTCACCGCCTTGCTCCAGCGTCCATATGGTCAACTCGTCGAGCAGGTCGGACGTCGTCGCGGTGTCATCTTCCACTGCGACCGCCTTACCCTGCTGCTTGTCCACAACTCCTGGAATCTGACGCTCCGCCTCTACCAGAAGCGTGGCAACGCGGCCTTCGAGTGTCGCCTGGCCAATCTGCTCAAGCTGATCGGTAGCCAGTCCCTGACCGTGCGAGACGCCGTATTGGTTGATGAAGCCTTCCAGACGCTTGATGTAGCGCGGCTGCACGACCATCCAGCTCTTTTGCCGAAGTTCGTCATGGCTCAGCAACGACGCATCGCTTTCGATCCCTTCCGAAAGCATGAACTCGTTGTGGCTGAGTTTGCGAAAGTGAAACTGATGCTCCGGCAATGCGGCGAGGATCAGCGGCAGTCGCGACTTGCGGCTGTGGTGCTCGAGAATTGCGCGGTCCACTTCACGGAAGAAACGCTCCCGGTCTCGATCGATTTCGTCTTGGCGGCCAGCGCCACCGCTTTCTACCTGCATTGGGTCGCCACGCTCGCTGGCGCGGCTGTAGCCTTGCGGGAAGCCGGTCTGCCCCTTCTCGGTCAGATCGCGCCCCAATGCTTCCTCAAGTGTTTTCGGTACCCCGTCGCCCAAGCGGACCTCGTCGATGCCGTCGCGGTTGCCTTCGAATAAACGAACCGAGTTGAGGGTGATCGCCAGTATCTGATAGCGATCAGCAGACTGCGCGATACGCAGTAGCGGCTTGAGGTGCATTCGATCATTGGCGACGGCGAGCTCGGGAACGCTGCGTTGCAAGCGGAATACTTCGAAATAATCCACCGCACCGAAGACGGCAAGTCCATCACGGTTGGAATTCCAGAAGTCGGGATCATTCATCAGGTCTTGGAACGGCTTAAGTAATGCTTTGGCCTGATCCCCCCGGCCTTGTTGCTTGAGCGAGTCTTCCAGCTCACGGAGGAGGTGCTTGAAGCGAATCGGGTCCTGCTGACGCTCGGGGAAACTGCGGTGGGTGGGCTGATAAAGTGACAGGCAGGGCGCTTCGCGTTTTGCCAGCAGTTGGGACATGGTTTCTCGATCGAGCAATCTGTTCATGTACGGCCTCACTCGTTGTCAGATGGTTCGGTTCCTCACGGGTGACGATAGGCCCGCTTTGGCGGGTCGCATAGGCGGCGTTCAGTGGTGATTGAGTTTCTTGTCCAGTGCATGGGCTAGTGCGTGGTTTAGCTTTTCGGCACAGCCGTCGATAGCCATATTCAGCGAGTCCGCCTTGTGGCTGGTCGAGATGGGCTCGTGCCCTTTGACGCGTGCTTCCATCTGGCAGCGCTTATCCTGCGGACCACTTTTGCCGCTGTTCTCGTCGTTGAGATGAACTTCGACTCGGGTCAGCTGATCGTCGAAGCGCTCCAGTTCGCTCTCGACCGTCGCCTTCACGTGCTCCTCAAGGTTGCTGGTCACGTCGACGCTATGATTGCTGTTCACCAGAATCTGCATGATGTCCTCCTGATTGAATGGCCGGCTCGCTCAAGCAGAGGGCCGGAGGCACCGGCTTCAGGATTTCGACGTGGTGGGTTAATTCGGGTTCCGCCTGACGCTGGCAGTCGGACGCGCGGCGCAGTCGCAACTCAATTGCGTTCGTTGCGGTATTCAGGGCGGCTTGCCAGGCCCTGCTTCAATGCCTGGATCAATAGCCGGACCTTTGGCAAGGGATAGCGCCGCTGCGGATAGACGGCCCATACGGCTGTATTCGGCGGCTGATAGGTTTCGAGCAAGGACACCAGTTCACCGCGGCGCAGCGGTTCCTGGACGTAATAGTCCGGTAGCTGGCATAGCCCGAAGCCCCGTAGTGCAGCGTCCAGCACCGCCTGGCCGCTGTTGCAACGCCAGTTGCCCGAGGGCTTGAAAGGTTGCTCGCGGCCTTCGATCTGCAACGTCCAGGTATCAACGGTGCCTATCAGGCAATTGTGCCGCGCCAGCTCGGAAAGCGTGTGAGGCCGGCCGTAGCGTTCGAGGTAGCTCGGTGCCGCGCACAGATACATCGCCCGCGGGGCGATGCGCGTAGCGACCAGCCGTGATTCGCTGAGTCGGCCCAGGCGTATGGCCAGGTCGTAACCTTCCTGCACCAGATCGAGCGTGCGGTTTGACAATTCAATGTCGACCCGCAATTGAGGGTGCTGCGCCATGAATTCGTTTACCAGCGGCACGATGAAGCGTTCGCCGTACGCGACTGCAGCGGTCATCCGCAGTAACCCTGTGGGGGCGGCATGCAGGTCGCTGATGGCGTGAAAGGCTTCGTCGCGCTCCTCGATCAAACGTTGGCAGCGAGAGAGAAAGGTATGGCCGGCTTCGGTCAGCGATACACGGCGGGTGGTGCGATAGAGCAAGCGGGCCTGCAGACGTTCCTCAAGCCGCGCCACTTGCCGACTTACATGGGATGACGATACGCGCAGATGTTCGGCGGCGCGCATGAAGCTGCCCGCTTCAGCGACTGCCACGAATTCGTCCAAGCCTTCCCAGCGGTTCATAAGCGATCCTTTCGGTATAGGGCTGAATTATCCCTGTATGGCAATAATGTTTTCACGATCAGCTTATTAACCCTGTCCGCTGATAAAACTACACTGCGCTTCACCATTCATCCACGAGTAAAGCCAGCCATGACCATCAAGTCCCGTGCCGCAGTCGCGTTTGCCCCCAATCAGCCTCTGCAAATTGTCGAAGTGGACGTCGAGCCGCCCAAAGCTGGCGAGGTGCTGGTGCGCATCGTTGCGACTGGCGTCTGCCACACCGACGCGTACACGCTCTCCGGCGAAGACTCGGAAGGTGTCTTCCCATGCATCCTTGGTCACGAAGGGGGCGGCATCGTCGAAGCTGTCGGCGAGGGCGTTACCTCGGTGGCGGTGGGCGATCACGTGATCCCGCTGTACACCGCCGAATGCCGCCAGTGCAAATTCTGCAAATCCGGCAAGACCAACCTCTGCAGCTCGGTGCGCGCGACCCAGGGCAAGGGCCTAATGCCGGACGGCACCACGCGGTTTTCCTACAACGGCCAGCCGATTTACCACTACATGGGTACTTCGACGTTTTCCGAATACACCGTGTTGCCTGAGGTTTCGGTAGCGAAGATTCCCAAGGAAGCGCCACTGGACAAGGTCTGCCTGCTGGGTTGCGGCGTAACCACCGGGATCGGTGCGGTACTCAACACCGCCAAGGTTGAAGAGGGCGCGACAGTAGCGGTCTTCGGCCTGGGCGGCATCGGCCTGGCAGCGATCATCGGCGCAAAGATGGCCAAGGCCAGCCGAATCATCGCGATCGACATCAATCCGTCCAAGTTCGCCATCGCCGAAGAACTGGGCGCGACCGACTTCGTCAATCCGAAGGATTACGACAAGCCGATCCAGGAAGTCATCGTCGAGATGACCGATGGTGGCGTTGACTATTCATTCGAGTGTGTCGGCAACGTCCAGCTGATGCGCGCCGCGCTGGAATGTGCCCACAAGGGTTGGGGCGAATCGGTGATCATCGGTGTGGCCGGCGCGGGTCAGGAGATCAGCACTCGTCCGTTTCAGCTAGTGACGGGCCGCGTCTGGCGTGGCAGCGCCTTCGGCGGCGTCAAAGGGCGCACCGAATTGCCGGGCTATGTGGAGAAGGCTCAGACCGGTGAGATCCCGCTGGATACCTTCATCACCCACAATATGGGGCTGGACGAGATCAACCATGCGTTTGACCTGATGCATGAAGGCAAGAGCATTCGGACCGTCATCCACTATTGATTTCGCATGTCGGGCCGTGGTGCTTTGCCTTGCCCTGGCGAACACCACCGGCCCGCTTCAGGAGGGCCCATGAGCCTCGAGAACATTTCCTGCCAGAAGAGCTTCGGTGGCTGGCACAAGCGCTATCGCCACCGCTCTGCCAGCTTGAACTGCGACATGGTGTTTGCCGTATACCTGCCGCCTCAGGCGGAGCAGGGCGAAAAGCTGCCCGTGCTGTACTGGCTGTCCGGCTTGACCTGTACCGATGAAAACTTCATGCAGAAAGCGGGTGCGCATCGACTTGCAGCAGAACTTGGCTTGATCATCGTCGCGCCAGATACCAGCCCTCGTGGGCCTGATGTGCCTGATGATCCGGACGCTGCCTATGATTTCGGTCTAGGGGCGGGTTTCTACCTCAATGCGACTCAGGATCCATGGGCCCAGCATTACCGTATGCACGACTACGTGGTTGATGAGCTGCCTGCGCTGATCGAGGCAAACTTCCCGGTCTCTGATAAGCGCGGCATCAGTGGACACTCCATGGGCGGTCACGGTGCGCTGGTGTGCGCCTTGAAGAATCCTGGCCGCTACCAGTCGCTGTCGGCCTTCGCGCCGATCACCAGTCCGGCCGACTGCCCGTGGGGTGAAAAGGCCTTTTCCAATTACCTCGGTGAAGATCGTTCTCGCTGGCGTGAATGGGATGCCTGCGCCTTGATCGCCAAGGCGCAGGAGAAGTTGCCGATACTGGTCGACCAAGGTGATCGTGATGACTTCATGGTCAACCAGTTGAAGCCTGAGGCGTTGGTATCAGCCGCAAGAGCGGCGGATCATCCGCTGACGATGCGTATCCAGCCTGGCTACGATCACAGCTACTACTTCATCAGCAGCTTTATCGACGATCATCTGCGTCATCATGCGCAGGCGCTTAAGGCTTGAGGTGTGTTGCGTTTGCCGTTGAGCTGGCTGTTTTGCGATAGCAGAACCTTTTCTCTCGGGGAGGTGGCTTACCACTGATTGCTTTCACGGTGGATAGATCGCTGTAGCGTTGCGGGCAGCGCAAATGCCCAGGCCTATCGATGCAAGGCGTTGCGCGTCATCAGCGGCAAGCACAAAAAAGGCCCGACCGGTTACCCGGTCGGGCCTTCCATCGCAAGGAGCTAGAGCGATGGATAATCGGTGAAACCTTCGGCACCTTTCGCATAGAACAACTCAGGCCGAGGCTCGTTGAGCGGAGCGTCCTTGCGTAGGCGTTCGACCAGGTCGGGGTTGGCGATGTAGGGGATGCCGAATGCAACCGCGTCGGCTTTACCTTCTTCAAGCCAAGCGTTGGCCTGTTCTTTGGTAAAGCGCTCGTTGGCGATGTAAACGCCGCCGAAGATTTCTTTCAATTGCGGTCCGAGGCTGTCCTCGCCAGCTTTCTCACGGGTGCAGATAAAGGCGATACCGCGCTTGCCCAGCTCACGTGCGACATAACCGAAGGTTTCTGCACGGTTGGAGTCGCCCATGTCGTGAGCGTCGGCTCGTGGGGCCAGGTGCACGCCCACGCGGCCAGCGCCCCAGACCCCAACCGCAGCGTCCGTGACTTCCAGCAGGAGACGTGCACGGTTTTCCAGTGATCCGCCGTACTGATCGGTGCGCTGGTTGGTGCTGTCCTGAAGGAACTGGTCGAGTAGGTAACCGTTGGCACCGTGAATTTCCACGCCGTCGAAACCTGCTTCCCGCGCGTTTTCGGCCCCCTTGCGGTACGCTTCGACGATGCCGGCGATTTCTTCGGTCTCGAGGGCGCGTGGGGTTTCGAATTCCTTCATCGGCCTGACCAGGCTGACATGACCTGCGGGCTTGATGGCGCTAGGGGCGACCGGAAGCTGGCCGTCCAGGTATAACGGGTCGGAAATCCGGCCAACGTGCCAGAGCTGCAGGACGATCTTGCCGCCCTTGGCGTGGGCCGCATCGGTTACCTTTCTCCAGCCCTGTACCTGCTCGGCCGACCAGATCCCAGGAGTGTCGGGGTAACCGACGCCCATCGGTGTGACCGAGGTGGCTTCGCTGATGATCAGGCCTGCGTCGGCCCGCTGGGTGTAGTACTCGACAATCAGGTCACCCGGCACGCGGCCAGGCTCAGCACGGCAACGGGTCAGCGGGGCCATGATGATGCGGTTGGCCAGTTCCAGTTCGCCAATCTTGATCGGGTCGAAAAGTGTGGGCATAGCGATGCTGCTCCTTACAAGGTGAGGACTGCGAAGCTCAGAGTTCACGGCCAAGACGGGTTACGAGGGCTTCAATAGCCGGTTCATTGCGTTTGAAAAAATGCCACTGACCGACCTTGCGGTTGGTGATCAGTCCCGCTCGTTGCAGTGTTGCCAGATGGGCCGAAACCGTGGACTGCGACAGCCCGGCGCGCTGGTCGATCTGCCCGGCGCACACACCGTTTTCAAGCGAATGGTGCTGCTCGGAAAAATAGCGTTGCGGCTCTTTCAGCCAAGCCAGAATCTCCCGCCGCAACGGGTGGGCAATTGCCTTGAGCATGTCGTCCAGTTCTTCGGGCATGGTGTCGTCCGGTTCGTATATCGCGATGGGGCGAACTATATATCGGTAAAAAACGATATGGGATCGATTCGGTTAATGGTCGTTATCGTTGATATTGATCTGGAGGGTTCCTGCCGCTGCGACTCCAATGGTTGCTGCTGTCCTGTAGAATCGCGGGCTGATCTTTTCGAGGGCATATGACTATGCGAATCGGCCACGGCTACGACGTGCATCGTTTTGGTGAGGGCGACTTCGTTACCCTCGGCGGGGTACAGATTTCTCACAAGTTCGGCCTGCTCGCGCATTCGGACGGTGACGTGTTGCTGCACGCCCTGAGCGATGCATTGCTTGGCGCGGCGGCGCTTGGTGATATCGGTAAGCACTTCCCGGATACCGATCCGGCCTTCAAGGGGGCCGATAGCCGCGTCCTGCTGCGTCATGTGCTCAAACAGGTGCAAAGCAAGGGCTGGAAGGTTGGCAACATTGACGCCACCATCGTTGCCCAGGCACCCAAGATGGCTCCACATATCGAATCCATGCGAACCCTGATCGCCGAAGACCTGCAAGTCGGCCTGGATCAGGTCAACGTCAAGGCCACCACTACCGAGAAGCTTGGTTTTACCGGACGTGAAGAAGGCATTGCCGTGCATGCCGTCGCGCTGCTGGTCGGCGCATGACCGAGGATCAGTTGCTCGGCCCAACGGCACATGGAGGGGCCTGTGGCTCCGCCGTGCTCAAGGCTGTGGCGGAGGACTTCCAGGTCGACGAGGTGCTCGACATCCCTTTGTCTGGTGCCGGTGAGCATCTGTGGCTCTGGGTGGAGAAGCGCAACCTCAACACCGAGGAGGCTGCGCGACGCCTGGCGCGGGCTGCTGGCGTTCCGGTGCGCAATATCAGCTATGCCGGCTTGAAAGATCGTCAGGCTCTGACCCGCCAGTGGTTCAGTCTGCATCTGCCGGGCAAAGCTGATCCTGCACTGGCCGCGGCCGAAGACGAAACCCTGATGATTCTCCAGAGCGGCCGTCATCAGCGAAAACTGCAGCGCGGTGCCCACACGGCCAATGGCTTTACCCTTCGCTTGACGGAGCTGAAGGCTGATCACGCCGAACTCGATGCGCGTCTCGAGCGAATCAAGAGGGAAGGTGTACCCAACTATTTTGGCCTGCAGCGCTTCGGTCATGAGGGAGGAAATGTCCACGGCGCCCGCGAGTATGCGGATAGGCAAGAGCTTCCGGTACAGCGCAATCTCCGCTCGCGTCTGCTATCGGCGGGGCGTAGTTATCTGTTCAATCGAGTGTTAGCTGAACGAGTTGCGGCGGGTAGTTGGAATCAGGCGCGGGTCGGTGATCTGCTGGCCTTCACCGACAGCCGCAGCTTCTTTCCTGCCGGCGAGGCTGAATGCAGCGATCCAAGGCTGGCCGTGCTGGATCTGCATCCGACCGGTCCGCTCTGGGGCGCCGGTGAGTCGCCCGCCTCGGGCGATGTTCAAGCACTGGAGATGCAGGTTTCCGCAACGGAGCCGTCAATCGCCAAGTGGCTCGCAGAAGCCGGAATGAAGCATGAACGGCGCATTCTTCGCCTCCCAATGGGCGGCTTGTCGTGGCATTATCCCGAGCCTGACATTCTGCAACTTGAATTCGTCCTGCCGACCGGATGCTTTGCCACTGCTGTGGTGCGCGAACTGGTCAGCCTGGCAGGGCAGACGGACATCTGATGCGTATTCTGATCGCCAACGACGACGGGGTGTATGCACCTGGGCTCGCCGCGCTTTATGACGCGCTGGCGGATTATGCCGAGTGCAGGGTGGTGGCCCCAATCCAGGACATGAGTGGCGCCAGCAGTGCGCTGACCCTGGATCGCCCGCTTCATACCACGACCATGCCGAATGGTTTTATCGGCGTGAACGGCACGCCGACGGATTGTGTTCACCTGGGCATCAACGGCCTGCTGGAAGACGTGCCCGACATGGTGGTTTCCGGTATTAATCTGGGCGCCAATCTTGGCGACGACGTGCTGTATTCCGGTACTGTAGCCGCAGCCATCGAAGGGCGATTCACTGGCAAGCCCGCGTTCGCTTTTTCCCTGGTGTCGCGGCTGACCGACAACCTGCCTACAGCCGCCTACGTCGCGCGCAAGCTGGTCGAGCATCAGGCCTCGCTTGAGCTCCCTCCGCGTACGGTGTTGAGTGTCAATGTTCCAAACCTGCCGCTGGATCACCTGCGCGGCATCCAGCTGACGCGCCTGGGCCATCGAAGCAGGGCCAAGCCGCCTGTGAAGCAGGCTAATCCGCGTGGCAAGGATGGTTACTGGATTTCGGTGGCTGGGGACGTTGAAGACGGCGGGCCAGGCACCGATTTTCATGCGGTAATGCAGGGCTACGTTTCGATTACGCCATTGCAGTTGGACCGAACCTTTCATGAGGCCTTCGATGGCCTCAACAGTTGGCTGGAGGGCGTGTTGTGAACCGCGGATCCGATGACCTGCTGCGCCACGGCACTGGGATGACCTCGCAACGCACTCGTGACCGACTGATTCAGCGGCTCTACGAGGAAGGGTTGTCAGACCCTCGCGTGCTTGAGGTGATTCGGCGCACGCCGCGCCACCTGTTCGTTGATGAAGCACTGTCTCACCGCGCCTACGAAGACACCGCGCTGCCTATCGGCCATAACCAGACCATCTCGCAGCCCTTCATGGTGGCGCGTATGAGTGAACTGCTGTTGGCTGACGGCCCATTGGACAAGGTGCTGGAGATAGGCACGGGTTCCGGCTACCAGACAGCGGTATTGGCGCAGCTGGTGGAGCGGGTGTTCTCCGTCGAGCGTATTCAGGCTCTGCAGGATCGCGCCAAAGAGCGCCTGGTCGAACTCAAGTTGCGCAATGTGGTCTTTCGCTGGGGTGATGGCTGGGAGGGCTGGCCTGCGCTGGCTCCTTACAACGGCATCATCGTTACCGCGGCGGCAGCCGACGTGCCCCAGGCTCTGCTCGATCAACTGGCCCCCGGCGGACGGCTGGTGATTCCGGTCGGGGTTGGCGAAGTCCAGCAATTGATGCTGATCATTCGAGAGGAAGACGGTTTTTCCCGCCATTTGCTGGATACCGTGCGCTTCGTGCCGCTGCTCAATGGACCTGTAGTTTGATCACAGCGGATGAAAGCATGAAAAACGCGTTGCTGTTGTACGCCAAAGGCATGGCGATGGGTGCGGCTGATGTGGTGCCCGGCGTCTCGGGCGGAACCGTGGCATTCATAACCGGAATCTACGATGAATTGCTGCGCTCCATCGGTGCGGTGCCAAACGCCATCCCGGCTTTGTTGAAGGGGCGCATCGCCGAAGCATGGCGCATCGCCAACGCTAGCTTTCTACTGGTGCTGTTCGCCGGCATTCTGACCAGTGTGCTCAGCCTGGCGAAATTGATTACCTATCTGCTCGAGCAGCATCCGATTCCGGTGTGGTCTTTCTTCTTTGGTCTGATTCTGGTTTCCGTGCATTTAGTCAGCAAGGAAATCCAGCGTCGCAACCTGTCGCGGTTGGTCAGTTTGTGTCTTGGCGTCGGTTTTGCCTACTGGATTACTGTTGCCGCGCCCATGCAGTGGAGTACCAGCAGCGTCAGCCTGTTTTTTGCTGGCGCCATCGCCATCTGCGCCATGATCCTGCCGGGTATATCCGGCAGCTTCATTCTGGTGCTGCTCGGCCTTTACCCCGTGGTTCTAGGCGCAGTCAAAGCCTTGGATCTGGGTGTCATGTTGACCTTTGCCGCCGGTTGCCTAGTCGGCTTGTTGAGCTTTGCACGTGTCCTGAGCTGGGTCCTGCGCCGCTGGCGCGACCTCACTCTGGCGTTTCTTACCGGACTGATGCTTGGTTCGCTGAACAAGGTTTGGCCATGGAAAGAAACGCTCACCTGGCGCACCAACTCGCACGGTGAACAAGTGCCGCTGCTGGAGCAGAACCTCCTGCCGGGCGCCTATGGCGATCTGACCGGGCAGGATCCGCAGCTTTTGCTGGCGATCTTGCTCGCGGTAGCCGGTATCGCCCTGGTGCTTGGGTTGGAGTGGTTTGCCGGACGTCACCAGCCAGTCGCGCAAAGCGTCTGAACCGACTTTGTCGATCTTAGGGAGCGGGTATTGAAGCTCACAGCCAGCACGCGGTGGATACGCAGTTCCTCATTCCGTTGCGCGCTTGTCGCCTTGTTGGCGGGTTCGTTATTGGCCGGGTGCGCCAGCTCGCCTTCAGGCGGCGTGAGCGTTGTTGATCGCAATAACCGGGACCGTGTCACCAGCGGCCATTACACGGTTCAGCGCGGCGACTCACTTTGGTCGATTGCTTTCCGCTTTGGCTGGGATTGGCGCGACCTGGCACGGGTGAACAATATCCGTCCGCCGCATGTCATCTATCCGGGTCAGACGATTCGCTTCAGTGGCCAGGCGCCCCGTGCCGTTGCCGCTCGTCCGGAAACCAAAACCCCGCCTCCTGTCCCCCGCACGCCAACCATTGTCACCAACCCGGTGCCAACGCCGCCTCCTTTGACGCGCCCCAGCGCACCGGCGGCCAGACCTGCCGCGCCGATTACTCCTATCAAGGCAGTGACCCGGTCTGCAAGCGGTTGGGCCTGGCCTGCAGGGGGAGTTGTGATCGGTCGATTTTCCTCAAACGGAAGTTTGAATAAAGGCATTGATATCGCCGGGGAATTAGGACAGCCTGTTTTAGCTGCTTCTGATGGGGCTGTTGTGTACGCCGGCAGTGGTTTACGGGGTTACGGCGAACTTGTGATCATCAAGCACAGCGATACCTATGTAAGTGCCTACGGCCATAACCGCAGGCTGCTGGTTCAGGAGGGTCAACAAGTCAAAGCTGGGCAGACCATTGCCGAGATGGGATCGACTGGAACCGACCGGGTGAAACTGCACTTTGAGATTCGCCGCCAAGGCAAGCCTGTAGATCCGCTGCAATACCTGCCAAAGCGATGATTTGATTCAACCTGTTCCGGCCCTAGGAGGGGCTTGAGCGATGCCAGGGAACGCGTGCCGCCCAAGCCTGTTGTCGAACTCAGAACAGGAAAACAATAATGGCTCTCAAAAAAGAAGTGCCGGAGTTTGACGTAGACGATGCTGTTCTACTCATGGAACCGTCTCTGAATGTAGATCCGGATGCCGAGATCTCCCGAGTCGGTTCAGGTGGCACCAAGTCCAAGACCGCAACGGTCAAGCAACACAAATTCATCGATTACACTCGCGCGCTCGACGCCACCCAGCTTTACCTCAACGAAATCGGTTTTTCCCCACTGCTGACGCCCGAGCAGGAAGTGCACTTCGCGCGTCTTGCACAGAAGGGCGATCCGGCGGGGCGCAAGCGCATGATCGAGAGTAATCTGCGGCTGGTCGTGAAGATCGCGCGGCGCTACGTCAATCGCGGTCTGTCCTTGCTGGATCTGGTGGAGGAAGGCAATCTCGGTCTAATTCGCGCGGTTGAGAAGTTCGATCCAGAGCGTGGTTTCCGCTTCTCGACCTACGCCACCTGGTGGATCAGGCAGACGATCGAGCGGGCGATCATGAATCAGACTCGGACCATTCGTTTGCCGATTCATGTGGTCAAGGAGCTGAACGTGTACCTGCGTGCCGCACGCGAGCTCACTCAGAAACTCGATCACGAGCCCAGCCCGGAAGAGATCGCCAACCTGCTCGAAAAGCCGGTTGCTGAGGTCAAGCGTATGCTGGGGCTGAACGAGCGGGTGACCTCTGTTGATGTCTCGCTAGGCCCTGATACTGACAAGACGCTGCTGGATACTCTGACGGATGACCGGCCGAGCGATCCGTGCGAGCTTTTGCTTGACGACGATCTATCCGAGAGCATTGATCAATGGCTTTCCGACTTGACCGAGAAACAGCGGGAAGTGGTTATTCGACGCTTTGGTCTGCGGGGCCATGAAAGCTGCACGCTGGAGGAGGTTGGCCAGGAAATTGGCTTAACGCGTGAGCGGGTTCGGCAGATCCAGGTCGAAGCACTCAAGCGCCTGCGTGAGATTCTGGAGCGCAACGGACTCTCCAGTGAGTCGCTATTCCGCTAGACCCTTTTGTTCTCTGCTCCTTACCTGCTAGGTAAGGAGCACGTCGCTCTTCCCGTCATAGTCTGTCGCGGTACCTTGTCCGGCTGTTATGAAAAGAGGGCAGCATTAGCTCCGTTGCTAATGATTTCCCCATAGGCGATCCGTTGTGTAGGTATTTGCTTACAAGCTTTGTAAGCCAAGCCTGCCAGGCCGGCCGAGTGGATCGCTATAGGGAGAAAAATTTATTGATAACACTATGTTTTTATTGGGAAATTTAATTTTGTTGAATGATGGCATCGTTGCCATCATGCATTTTCCACAGTTGCCGTTGTCGCGCAAAGCTCTAATATTGCAACTGTGTTCAGGGACAAGCACAGCCGGCATGGATGTCGAGCAGGATCAACCGCTGGAAGCGGTTTCATCAGGACGATGAGTAGGAAAAAAAAGGAAGTAGGGAAGGAGGCGGGCGGGGGTTAACCCCCGCCCCTTTTTTTTGCCTGGCATTTTGTTGGGGCGGTGCGCGAACCACTGCATGGGTAGACGGCCTAACAGCCATAACCTATTCAGAGGAGCAAACCATGAACGGCAACGAACGCAATCAACCGGCCCAGCCTGGGCGGGATGAAGAAGATCCGGTTAAACGTAATCCCGATGAGGCTGATGAAGATCAGCTGGATGAGGCGCTCGAAGAGACTTTCCCTGCGAGTGACCCCATATCTCCGTAGTGGCTGGCCGGCGCCCTCCGTTAGTCTGTAAGCAGCCTTTGGCGCAAGGCGGGAAGTACCTGCTCTCGCAGTAAGGGCGCTAGGTGTTCCTGGCGCTCTGCATTTAGATCCAGCCATTTCAGCGCGTCTATTTCCGCCTGTGCCTTTACCGCGCTTTCCAGGCGTGTGAAGTAGACGTCGGCTTCCACCCAATGATCCGGCTCGTTGGCTGCCCTTGACTGGAAATGGCCAAGTGAGTCTAGCAACGACGGGTCTATCCAGAGGCCCAGTTCTTCGAGCAACTCCCTCTCAACTGCTTGCTGAGGCGTTTCGCCTGCTTCGATTTTGCCACCTGGCAACATGAACGCCTGGGTGCCGCGCTTGCGGACAGTCAGGACGCGTCCCGCTTCATCAAGCAGGCAGGCCGTGGCGATTCTGAGAGTGGTGAAAGTCATCGGGTGCTCTCGTTTTCGTGACATAGCGCCACGAGGTTTTTGTGTCGGTTGTACCGCTGCAAGCGGGAGGCGAGCGCCTCTGGCAATACAATGGCCTCAGCGAAGCCCAGTGGTTCATAGAAAGGAACCGTCCTCGGTTCGCAAAACAGCCACACAGGCCCATCGCAGCCAGCCAGTGCCTGCGCAACCAGACGCCTTCCCAGCCCCTGGCCGCGGTGGTTCGGAGTGACCAGCAAGCCGGTAAGCCATTGCCCGTGGACTATGTCTGAAAGGCATAGGCCGGCAAGAATGTCCGAGTGTTCGGCGACCCAATAGCAGGCGCCAGCCGGCGCTCGCATATGGCTGCGATGGGCTCGGTAAAACTTGTTGAGTAAGGCTCGGCATTCACCGGGCAGCTGACGCAGCTGAACGGCTTCCATTAACAGTTCTCCATCTGTGCTGACGGATATTAACCGATGTTTATCTCGTCAACGGGCCAGCTGAGTTGGGCACCAATAGCATCGTTTTGGGTGCTGGGTTCTAGGCCAACAGGCGGGTCGCGGCTCTAAAGCGGCGATCAAGTGGACAGCTTGTTGGTCTCTGCCTGCCTGTGCGAAGGAAGCAGGGCAGGCACGACCGACTATGCCAAGTGAAGTCGTTCGATCCAGACCTATCTGACTCGTCCCGCTGCTATCTAGCGCAACTGGCAAAGCGCTTCACCAATGCTGTGCTGTTGGGGGCAAGAATAAACATGTGATTGGAGCTCTTTGCTATGGCGGCCGTATTGGCCGTAACGTCGTAACGCCGTTTCGCTAGTTTGCCGTTTCGTTTGTTTAATACTAAAAAATAGTGTTTATCTGGCTGGTTCGTTAATTAAAAAAATCATTAAATCCAACGATTTACGATGTATACCTAAAATAAAATGAACAGTCTCGGCGCGTTCCTGTCATTAACAGTGCGCATCAAATAAGTTGCGTATTCCGCCATAGTTAGCAACAACAAGAGGTGTTGTCATGAACAGACTTTTCAAAACTACCCTCCTGGTCGCCGCCATGCTTCCCGCTATTGCAGTTGCCGCTCCAGTGGCAGGTGATCGCGAAGTAACCTTGGGTGGTGCGGGCAGCAGCGATAAGGACTTCGACGATACAGTGTTCTCCCTACAGGGTAGTTGGGGTACATACCTGGACGAGTCCTCCATGTGGGGCGTACGGCAAACCGTGAATGCTCGGGATTCAGAAGGGGAAAGCGTGCAGTTCGACGGTTCCACCCGTGTGTTCTACGACTATCACTTCGGTAGCGGCAACACCCGTCCCTTCATCGGGGTGAGTGTGGGCGGGATTTACGGCGAGGAGGTTGATGAGACCTTCATGGGCGGTCCGGAAGTCGGTATCAAATACTGGGTACAGGACAAGACGTTCATCACTGCTATGGCCGAGTATCAATTCCTCTTCAAAAGTGGAAGCGATGCGCGGGATCGTTACGATGACGGTGCGTTCTTTTACAGCGTCGGTATCGGCTACAACTACTGAGGCCTACGAGTGCGATGTTTAACCGCATCGCACTTGCTCTTTATGTCGAGCTAAAAAAGATTAATCCGTGCAGGCTTGCTTCATGGATAAAGAGACCCGATTGCTGGGCGAATAAGAGTCTTGCCGGTCCGCTTGAACGCGGCAACAAGTACTTCGCAGACCGGTTAATCTAGCTATCCAAAGATGACGCCGGGAATCGGACAATCTCGATGCCGCTTCCCTAGAAATCCTTCCGCATCACCGACTGCTTTGTTGCTCCACCGAGGCAACCGATCTTCTCTAATCACGTTGGCCGCGTCGCTCAGCGTGACCTAGCCAGTGTCGACTACGCAGGATTGACGCGGCGAGGCGCCAGAGACTCGGCCTCGTAGCTGACCGAGCTAGATCACAGTTGTGGTTAACTGTCCGGGGCATGCCCGCCGGCCTGCCTGAAGAATCCGTTCTGCAGGGACTCGCAGCTGAATCAACAAGTAGTCAGCAAACGCATCGGTATATCCCTGCCTGGCAATCGCCAGCTCCATGCATTTAAGCCAGGCATCGCGCTCGGCTTCGCCCACTGTCCAGCGAGTGTGGAACTGCGGAATGCTGATGCTGCCGTAGTGTTCCGCGTAGCGACGTGGGCCGCCCAGCCAGCCGCAAAGAAACGCAGCCAGCCTCTTGCGTGACTCGGCCAGATCGCATGGGTACAGGTGGCGGACGCAGCGAGCGTCTTCGAGTTCGTCCATGATCAGGTAGAAGTCTTCGACCAGGCGAGCCAAGCCAGACTCGCCACCGGCTGCCTGGAATGAAGCATCGCCCGTACCAAACGGAACGTCAGTTGTAGTACTTATGTTAAGCCCTCGAAATGGCAGCGGGCCGGGGAGATTGATCCAGAGCAACGGATGCGGTTTTGGCACTCAAGCGCGCTTGGATGATGGTCTATGCTGTCGTCAAATCCGGTTGGAGACTCGCTATGCGCAACATTCTTCTCGCTTATGACGGTTCGGACAATGCCAAGCGGGCATTGCAATACATCATCGATTTTGCCGCCGATGTGCCTAAGCCGCCGCAGGTGCATGTGCTGAACGTACAGCAGGAGCCGGTGCTCTACGGCGAATTCGTTACCGCGGGTACGGTTGATGAGCTGAACCAGAGCTTTATCGACAAATCGAACCGTACTCTTGCAGATGCCGCTACAGCGCTGCAGACGGCCGGGATTCCACACCAGACTCACGCAATTTTGGGTAACGTGGCTGAGCAGGTTAATGATGCGGTGCAGCGCTTCGGCTGTGACACGGTGGTAATGGGAACCCGCGGTCTGGGTAGCTTTACCGGCATGCTGATGGGCTCGGTCGCCAATCGGGTCGTGCATGAAGTATCGGTGCCGGTCCTGCTGGTGAAGTAACCGGCGCCGCAATACCGGGCTGGACTCAGTCCGGTTTTTTCTTGAGAAGATCGCCCAGGTTGGCGAAGGCCTTAAAGGTTTCCTTCGGACCTAGGTCACCGCCTGGTTTCGACTCGGCGTAGTACTGATTGTCGGTGTAACGCGAGTGCTCGTTGTCGTGGCAGTACAGGCAGAGCAACTCCCAGTTCGAGCCGTCTTCCGGGTTGTTGTCGTGGTTGTGGTCCTTGTGATGGACCGTCAGCTCGCTCAGGCGCTTGCCTGAGAACTCCCTTGCGCAACGTCCGCAGACCCAGGGGTACATCTTCAGGGCCTTCTCACGATAACCCTGCTCGCGCTGTGCGTAGGGCGTATTGGGTTTGTTTGTACTCATCGCTGTGCCTCTAGCTCAACGGTTGCAGTGTTTGTTAGCCGGCCAGGCCGACATAGACATTCTGTACATCATCATGGGCGTCGATGGCGCTGAGAAAGGCTTCGACTTCTTCCAGTTCGGCCTCGGACAGCGTCGTGACGGGATTCTTCGGACGGTAGCCGAGCTGTGCCGACTGGACAGTGAAGCCATGCTCCGGCAGAGCCCGGCAGACCACGTCCATGTCGGTGGCATCGCTGATGAACAGTGTGGCACCGTCTTCAGCGGCTTCGAAATCTTGGGCGCCCGCTTCGATGGCGGCCAGTTCAGCATCGGCATCGGCGCTAGCCGGCGCTGCTTCGATCATGCCGCAGTGATCGAAATCCCAGGCGACCGAGCCGGAGGCGCCGAGCTGGCCCTTGCGAAACAGCACGCGGATCTCGGCCACAGTGCGGTTAACGTTGTCGGTCAGGCATTCGACGATCACCGGGACCTGATTAGGGGCGAAGCCTTCATAGGTGGTGCGCTCATAGTTGACGCTCTCCCCAAGCAAGCCCGCACCTTTCTTGATCGCGCGTTCCAGGGTCTCACGGGGCATCGAGGCCTTCTTGGCCTGCTCGACTACCAGGCGCAAGCGAGGATTCATGTCCGGGTCAGCGCCGCTGCGGGCCGCGATCATGATTTCCTTGGACAGTTTGCCGAAGGTGCGTCCCTTGGCGTTGGCTGCCGCTTCCTTATGTTTCGCTTTCCACTGTGCGCCCATGAATGTTCTCGTGATTGGTGAAGTTGATGGAGATCGACTGACGGCGATTCTAGCCGTTGCGGCGGCAGCAGGCACGGGCCGCGCGCAACTCCAGCGATGCGGCAGGACGTATGGCGCTTCTGCCTGTCGACTGTAACGCCCAATTGCCTGCCTGCTGTATGAGTACGCGATCGACACACGCGGCTTTAATGCGTTTTTATCTGGGGAACTGTGCCATGTCGCCAAAGGACCTGATGCTGGCCCTGGTTGTGATCGTTGTCTGGGGCATGAACTTCGTCGTAATCAAGGTCGGCCTGGATGACATCCCGCCGATGCTGCTGGGCGCACTGCGTTTCATGCTCGCTGCGTTTCCGGCGGTGCTGTTTATCAAACGGCCACAAATGCCGCTGCGCTGGCTACTGGCATACGGCGGGACCATATCGCTCGGTCAGTTCGCTTTTCTATTCTCCGCGATGAAGGTCGGCATGCCTGCTGGCCTGGCCTCCCTGGTTTTGCAGTCGCAGGCATTTTTCACGCTGTTCTTTGCCGTTCTGTTTCTTGGCGAACGGCTCCGTGCAAGCAATCTGGTCGGGTTGGTGATTGCCGCTGGTGGATTACTGCTGATTGGCATGCAAGGCGATCGCAGCATGACACTGGCCGGTTTCCTGCTGACCATCTGCGCAGCCTCGATGTGGGCAATGGGCAATATCGTCACCCGCAAGGTGGGCAAGGTGAATCTGGTTGGGCTGGTGGTATGGGGCAGTCTGATCCCACCCATTCCGTTCTTCGCCCTGTCTTGGGTGCTGGAGGGGCCGGAAGCGATCAAGGGCGCGCTGGGCGGGTTCGGGATGGATTCGGCGCTGGTGCTGATCTACCTGGCCTTCGGTGCGACGATTCTTGGCTACGGGCTCTGGAGCAGACTGCTGTCCCGCTATCCGGCGAATACCGTTGCGCCTTTCTCACTGTTGGTGCCCGTCGTCGGCCTGACCTCTGCTGCCGCACTGCTAGATGAGCATCTGGGCCTGTTGCAGGCGGCCGGTGCATTGCTGGTCATGCTGGGGCTGGGGATCAATGTAGGCGGAGGCTGGGTGGTCAGCCGAGTGCGCACTGCCTTTGGTAGCTCGACAGCCTGACAGCAAAACGCCCCGCGACGGCATGCCGTGCGGGGCGCGCTTCTACCTATATGGCGTTACCGAGCGGCGTGACTGCCCAGTAGTGGTGTAATGCCGTTAGCTTTTTCCCTTTTGGCCGTGCGCTTCTCCTGCGCCGTCTTCTGGGGTTTCTTCTTTGCGTTCTTCTTTGTATCCATACCCTTGCTCATGGTGTCGCCTCGCGATTGATCGGCTTGGTTGTGCATCCCTGCGTGGGTCTGCTCTGGGCCAGTGCACCTTGGCGTGAGCGTAAAGATCAAAGATGAATGGAGCCGAGACTACGCCTGACGGGCAGGATTGGATAGCGACGGATTTTACCGTGGCGATGGGCCGAATCTCATACCTTGAACCGCCCGATCATCGTTTGCAGTTCACTGCCCAACTGCGCAAGCCGGGCGGTGGACGCAGCCGTTTCCCGGGCCGCCTCAGCGGATTGGTCAGCAACGTCGCGAACGCTGAGCACGCTGCGATTGATTTCCTCAGCAACCGAGCTCTGTTGTTCAGCTGCCGTAGCGATCTGCTGGTTCATCGCCTGAATGATCGAAACGGTTTCGGTAATGGCTTGCAGCTCGGTGCCCACTTCTCTTGCGAGGGTGACGGTATCGCGGGCCAGAGTGCTGCTGCTGTCCATCATTCCAGATGCGGTGCGGGCGCCTTTCTGCAGGGTAGCGATCAGGGCTTCAATTTGCGCAGTGGACTGCTGTGTGCGCTGGGCCAGGCCGCGCACCTCGTCGGCTACCACGGCGAACCCGCGCCCGGCTTCACCCGCCCGTGCGGCCTCAATGGCAGCGTTAAGGGCAAGCAGGTTGGTTTGCTCGGCAATGCCATTGATGACGGTCAGCACCGTGCTGATGCCGTCGGTTTCCTGGTTCAGCTGGGTCATGGCCTCGGCCGATAGCGTGACCTCATTCGAGAGTCGGTCAATCTGCGAAAGGGCGCGCTGGACAACCATGTTGCCTTTGACGGCTTGCTGATCGGCACGTTGGGCGGCGCTCGAGGCCTCTTCGGCATTGCGTGCGACTTCTTGCACCGTCGCGGTCATCTCATGCATGGCCGTCGCGACCTGATCGGTTTCCTGACGCTGGCTGCTGACACCAGCGCTAGTCTGCTCGGTCACCGCGGAAAGCTCATCGGAGGCGCTGGCCAGCTGTGCAGTGATACCACCGATACTTCCGATCAGCGCCTGCAGGCTGCCGCGCGTCTTGCCCAGCGCCTGGAGCAGTTGGCCGAACTCGTCATGGCGTGGCTCCGGAGGCTGACCGGTCATGTCCCCGGCACCGATGCGCTCGGCTATCTGCACTGCCTGGTTGAGGGGCTGCGTTATCTGACGGACGATTAGCCAGCCGATCAGAGCGCCCAGAAGGATCGCCGCGAAGGTAATGCCGATGACCTGAATTTTCTTGGTTTGAGCATCATCGGCACGCTTCTGGGTCTGGCTGGAGATGATGCCCCTGGCCTCCTCGTAGAGTTTCGCGAAAATGGCCTCCATGTCCTGGCGCGTCTGTTGCTGACTGGCAACGATGGGCGGCAGTTTCTTCACCAGGTCGACGTACTCGGTCGCGCTGGCCTTAAGGGTTTTCAGGCTTTCGGCTTGGGGACCGATCAGCTCTTGCTCCAGCGGTGCAATGGCTGCGTTCAACGCTTCAAACTGCTGGTTCAGGGTGTTCAGGGCGGCTTCGGATTCTTCCATCAGATATCCGCGGACGGTGAAGCGCAGCAGTCGATTCTGCTTGGAGAGCTCAGTCGTCATCAGCGCGATATTGGCAATGTCTCCGGTCGGGTGTAAGACCGGGTTGCCTTGAACGCCGTTCCAGCGCTGCTCCAGGTTGGCTATCAGTTTGTCAGTGGTATTGCCTGCTTCAACCCAGTTGGCGCGTGTCTGCTTTTTCAGTGCATGCATTGCGACGAGCTTTTCGAATGCGGCCTGGTACTCTCGCGCCTGATTGGCGATGGTTTGCAGCAACTCCCGGTCCTGCGGTTCCGAGAAGCTGGCTTTTTTCTGTTCGACCAGTCGAGCAATGTTCGCTACCGCATCGGTTACCTGGGCAACGTATTTCTCATCGCCGCGCTCTTCGAAGCGCACCTGTGCATAGCGGATCTGGTTGGCTTCGTTGAGTAGGTTTTCTGCGGTCTGCGCTTTATCGCTCCTTGAGATCAGAGCATCCATGCTGAGCACGCCGATAGCGGCCACGCAGACGGTGAGCAGCAGTACCGCAGCGAAGCCAAGCGTCAGCTTGTAGCTGACTTTGAGATTTTTCATTGTTGTTCCTCAAGCTGGCAGAGCCGATGGTAATGGTCGTACAACGACATCGGCTTAAACCGCCATAACTTGAGGATGTTGTCTGATGACTGGCTGATTTATAGTCAAACGGCGCTTGTCATTGTCTGACACGCTGTGCCTGGATCTCAGGCAAATCATTTCGGCGCATGTAGGCAAGTAACGGCTCGGTGATGGCTAGCCGGTCATTGATGTTCTGGTCGAGGAGCAGCTGAATCAGCTCACGTTTGAGCGTCATCAGCTGGTTATCGATGATTTGCCAGACAAATTCGCTCGCCGGTGTGATGCTGCTGTCGGCGACATCCATGCCGAACGAGTCTTCGCTGAACCGAACGATGTGCTGGCCGGTTTTGCCGTTGAAACCCACAAAACCTTGCAGGCAGTCGGCGGCCCGGCAGATGTCGAAGGATGTAATGCTCATGTAAACCTCGGTATCGATTCGGGTGGTTTACACGCAGGGCAGGCGTTCGATGCTGCTGGCGACCTTCTTATGAGGTCGCTTTGATTGACGCGTATTGTCGTGGTCGGCGTTGCGTCTGAACAGCGGCATGACGCCGCTTGCCCTTGTCAGAACAACGCCGCCTGATCCTGTTGCCGTCGCCTGCTGTCCAGCCGTTGACGAAAGCGCGTGCGGTATTCACTTGCCAGCGGTGACAGATTGGCCAGCCAGGCGAGTTCGATGT
This sequence comes from Stutzerimonas tianxiuensis, assembly GCF_053470365.1. NCBI lineage: Bacteria > Pseudomonadati > Pseudomonadota > Gammaproteobacteria > Pseudomonadales > Pseudomonadaceae > Stutzerimonas > Stutzerimonas tianxiuensis. Next base: position 131,832 of record NZ_JBPVWS010000006.1, read on the forward strand.
CGTTGACGTCGTCATTGACGAAGCCGCGCCAGACGCGAAGCACGCTGGCGGTCGGCCACGGGTGCTCAATCAAGTGCAGATCCGCGCCGAGTTCGATAGCGCCGGGTTCAAGGGTTCGGTACAGCCATCCGGTTCGGCCACTTTTGGCCATATGGCGGGCGAGGCCACGGGCGCTGTGTCGCCGGTCCAGGTTGCTACAAGGCGAGCGGGGCTGGCTTACTTCGATCACGGCATCGCCCCAGCGAAAGCGATCCCCGATGCATACCTGTCGTTCATCCAGGCCCAGCGTGGAGAGATTTTCGCCAAACGCGGCGGGACCAATGGCCGACAGCTGCGGATAAAGCTTGCGCCAGTGAGAGTAGTGCTCGGCCGGATAGTGGCAAACGCTGCGATCCGGCCCGCCATGGAAACGGTGATCGGCGACACGGTCGCCCTGTAGCCCGTTGAGATTGAGCCAGACTTCGCCCATCGCCAGCTGCTTGTCGATGGCTGAAGGCTTCTCTGTACCCGGCAGTCGCAGCAGCTGGTCGCGTAGGAAGGGACCTTCAACCGGCCATTGCATGAGGGCGCCCTGATCTGGACAGGTGAGCTATGGGGCTGGCTTCAGCCTTCATTGAGACGGGCCAGCTCGCGGCGCACCATGGCGGCGAACTCTGGCGGCTTGAGGTGATAAAGCTCGGTGGCCACCCAGCCCAGCCAGCGTGCGCCCAAGGCTTGCCGTTGTTCAAGTAGCCGTCGCGCTTCGGCGGTCGCTCGTTCGGCGTGTTGCTGATGAAACTCCGATCGGCCCATGTCTGCTCCTCAAGCTGAGCGGGCGATTCTAAACGACAAGCGCAGTTGGCGCCTGATCGCTTGGTAAAGCCGCTGGGCCGCGCTAGGCTCGCGATTCCGTCGTTTAACGAGTTCGAATCATGCCGCGGTCTGTGAACTTCAAGGACAAGATTTCCCGTCAGCGGCCTTATGGGCGCGTCGAACCGGGTCTCAAAGCCTCCGAAGGTGATCTGTCATTGGTCATCGACCAGCTTGAGAGCGACCGCGGTCGCATTATCAACTCCGCCGCTGTGCGGCGTTTACAGCAGAAGACTCAGGTCTTCCCGCTGGAGCGCAACGCAGCGGTGCGCAGCCGTTTGACCCACTCACTTGAAGTCCAGCAGACGGGTCGCTTCATTGTGCGCACCCTGTATAAACAGCTCGGTGAGCGGGCGACGCAATACGGCCTGGATGGGTTGGAAGGTGCGCTGGAAAGCCTCGTTGAAATGACGTGCCTGATGCACGACATCGGCAACCCACCGTTTGGGCACTTTGGCGAGTTTGCCATTGGCGAGTGGTTCAAGCGGAATCTGAGCACGCTGTTCGACGCCGCTGTCCCCAACGGTGAAGGCAATAGCGAATTGCGCAGTCGTATGCTGATCGACCTCGAACAGTTCGAAGGCAACGCTCAGGCGATTCGCTTAGTCGTCAGCCTGCTTCGGCTTAACCTGACCTACACACAGACGGCGGGCCTGTTGAAATACGTGCGCGCCGCTTATGCGCCCAAGCCGGCCAAGGGAACACCCGGCGCCTATCTGTTGAAGAAGCCAGGCTTCTACCTTTCAGAGGAATTTTTTGTCGACGATCTGCAGGCCGCGTTGGGGCTGCAACCAGGCACGCGTCACCCGGTCGCCTACATCATGGAGGCGGCCGATGATATCGCCTATTGCCTTGCCGATATCGAAGACTCGGTGGAGAAGGGCATCTTCACCATTGAGCAGTTGTCACAGCTGCTGATCGACAAGTTCACCGAGCACGGCTCGCCCGACGAGCCGATCGCGAATACCGGCCGCAGCTTTCGCAGCATGGTCGAGTACGCCCAGGCGCGTGCTGTCAAAGAGACGATCAACAAGGTTGGCGAATTCTTCATCTGGCTGCGGGTGAATATGGTCCACCCGCTGGTGCAGCACGCCGCGCAGCAATTTATCGAGCATATCGAAGTGGTCTACGACGGCACGCTGGACCGCGCGCTGCTGGAAGACGCAAGTCTGCCAAACGCCATTGTGCAGACCTTCAAGGATGTCGCGATGGATCACGTGTTCTGTCACCGCGAAGTTGAAACCTTGCAGTTGCAGGGCTACCGAATTCTCCAGGGGCTGCTGGACGCCTACGCGCCGCTGCTGGCCGTCGCTCCGGAGACCTTCCGGGCATTGACGGAAGGCGGTTGCCGTAGCGAGCCGCACCTGCAAATGCTTGCCCGGCGCCTGCCCAGTCAGCTGATCAAGGCCTATCACGAGTCGCTGAAAGCGCATCCTCAGGGAAGTGAAGACCAGGCGTTGTGGGAGTTCTACTACCGCTGCCGCATGCTTCAGGACTTCGTCAGCGGTCTGACCGATCAGCTGGCGCAGGACGAATACCGCACGCTCTCTGCTTTGTAACCTCGATGGCTGTCGTCCTCGCCTGGCTCGCCAGCTCCGACGGACATCCGCTGCGCTAAAATCGCTCGCGCCGCCGTTTCGTTGGTACACCACTTGCATTTGTCTGGTGCGTGCGGCTGGAACGTGGCCCCTAAATGGCGCAACGATCTGCCGCTGAGCCAGGCGGGATTAACCCTAAGTGTTTGAAAATTAACGCTTTGGTTTGTCGGGGATGAAAATCCTGCAAGTCCGCCGCAACAGTTCATAGCAAACCCCCGCTTACCCGTGATGCATGTTGGTGCGTGCAACGGGGGCGGTTTGCTGTTTTGGTGCGCTTACCATAGGACGTAGTAGATGGATAACCCAAGCAGTGCGGTAGAAGTGCTGATTCACGGTGCCAACACCCTGTTCATCCTGATGGGCGCGGTGATGGTCCTGGCAATGCATGCCGGTTTTGCCTTTCTGGAGGTCGGCACCGTACGCCTGAAAAATCAGGTCAATGCGCTGTCGAAAATCATCGCCGATTTTGCCGTCTCGACATTGGCGTATTTCTTCATCGGCTACTGGGTTGCGTATGGCGTGACCTTTCTGCAGCCGGCCGACCAGCTGATCGCCGAGAATGGCTATTCATTGGTCAAGTTCTTCTTCCTGCTGACATTCGCCGCTGCAATACCCGCGATCATCTCCGGCGGCATCGCCGAGCGCGCCAAATTCGGGCCACAGCTCTGCGCCACCTTGTTGATCGTTGCGTTCATCTATCCGTTTTTTGAAGGGATGATGTGGAACGGCAACTTTGGCGTTCAGGCTTGGCTGGAAGCGCAGTTTGGTGCGCCGTTCCACGATTTCGCCGGTTCGGTAGTGGTGCACGGTATGGGTGGCTGGCTGGCGTTCGGCGCAGTGATCCTGCTCGGCCGCCGTAATGGTCGATACCGTGACGGCCGTTTGGTGGCCTTCGCGCCCTCGAACATTCCGTTTCTTGCGCTGGGATCGTGGATTCTCATCGTCGGCTGGTTCGGCTTCAACGTGATGAGCGCCCAGACCCTTGGGGGCGTCAGCGGGCTGGTGGCGATCAACTCGCTGATGGCGATGGTTGGAGGAACCGCGGCGGCATGGGCGGTCGGCCGCAACGACCCGGGCTTTCTGCATAACGGGCCCTTGGCTGGGCTGGTAGCAGTCTGTGCAGGATCAGATCTGATGCACCCAGTCGGTGCGCTGGCTACGGGCATAGTGGCTGGCGCCCTGTTTGTCTGGGCATTCACTGCGGCGCAGGCCAAATGGAAGATCGACGATGTGCTCGGTGTCTGGCCATTACACGGCCTCTGCGGCGTCTGGGGCGGGCTGGCTTGTGGAATCTTTGGTCAGCACGCGTTGGGTGGGCTGGGCGGCATCAGCATCATCAGCCAGGTGATCGGCACAGGCGTCGGTGTGCTGGTTGCGCTGGTTGGCGGCTTTCTCGTCTATGGCGTGCTAAAGGCAGCGGTCGGCATCCGCCTGAGTCAGGAAGATGAGTTCAATGGTGCGGACCTGTCTATTCACCGGATCGGTGCCCTGAGCCACGATTAAGGGCACTCATGCTGGCCGCCGACGCGGCTGGCTGTTCCTGAGAAGCAGGGCTTGTTTTCCGCTGCGGGACACAGGCTGCTGCTTCAGTCGACCGTACGGGGCTGGTCCGCATAAGCGCGCATGAACAGGCCAACGCAATCCTCGACATGCCGCTTGCCGTCTTCGGCGTCCAGTCGCTCGGCATAGCCGATCAGCAGACGGAAGTGTGCGGCGCCTTTGATCAACGAACAAAAATGTTCCGCGGCGCGCATCGGTTCGGGCACATCCAGCAACTGGCGGCGGTGCGCCTGGTCTAGCAACTGCTCCAGATCGAGCAGCAGCTTCTGCGGGCCTGCATCGAAGAACATCCGCGACAGCGTCGGGTTCTGCGCCGCCATGGCTACCATCAGCCGGTGCAGACCGATGGATTCGGGGCTGATGACCAGCTCGTGAAAAGCCTGGGCAATGTCTAGCAGGACCGAGCGGAACTCACTCCCATCCTCCAGCACGAACAGCCGGCGCGGCAGACGCGTTTCGCAGGTTGCCTTTACCGCTGCGCCGAACAGCGCCTCCTTGTCCTTGAAGTGGCTGTACAGCGTGAGCTTCGACACGCCGGCTTCGGCGGCGATGGCGTCCATGCTGCTGCCTTCATAGCCATTGCCGAGAAACAGGGTTTGGGCAGCCGCGAGGATTGCCTCGCGCTTGGCGGGGTCCTTTGGGCGGCCTGGGCCGGACGATGCGGGTGAGCTGTCGGTCATGGGTGTTTTTAATACTAGACTGGTGAGTTCGGTATTTTTACTATACCGCGCAGTATAAGTATTAGAACCCACCTTGCGACAGAGAGAGATTCGACGTGTTCCGACATGCCTTGCCCTTCCTCGGTGCTTTTGGTTTCGCCTTGCTGGCCGGTTGTGGCAATGGCGAACCCGAGCAGCTCTCTACGCGGCCCGTGATGGTGGTTCAGCCGCAGCCCGCCAGTGAAGCCTTCGAAAGCTATCCGGGTGAGGTGCATGCACGCTACGAACCTGAGCTGGCGTTTCGTATCGGCGGCAAGGTCACCGAACGGATGGTCGAGGCCGGCGAGCGGGTGCGCAAGGACCAGCCCTTGGCCAAGCTCGACCCGCAGGACGTGCGACTCCAGCTTGAGGGCATCCGTGCTCAGGTGGCGGCGGCCGAGGCCAACCTGCGGGTCGCTCGCGCCGAGCATGAGCGCTACAAGACCTTGATGGATCGCCAACTGGTCAGCCGCTCGCAATTCGACTCTTCTGAAAATGCCTATCGCTCCGCCCAGGCGCGCCTGCAGCAAGCGCGAGCGGAATTCGACGTCGCCAACAACCAGGTTGGCTACGCCATCTTGCGCGCAACGCACGACGGTGTGGTTGCCCAGCGCCAGGTTGAGGTGGGGCAGGTTGTTGGCGCCGGCCAGACGGCCTTCGTCCTAGCTGCCGATGGCGAGCGCGAGGTGGCGATCAACCTGCCGGAACAGGCACTGGATCGCTACTCGGTCGGCCAGCCTGTATCGGTGGAAATCTGGTCGCAGCCGGGTAAAACCTATGCCGGTCACATTCGCGAACTGTCGCCGGCTGCGGACCCGCAGTCGCGCACCTACTCTGCGCGTGTCGCCTTCGATGACGCCGAGGTGCCTGCCGAGCTTGGCCAGAGCGCACTGGTCTCAATACGCAACAATGGCGAGGTGCCCTTGGCTGTACCACTTTCAGCGGTCACAGCCGAGCAGGGCAAGGCTTACGTCTGGCGAGTCAAGGAGGACGCCACGCTGGAGCGCGTTGCCGTGCAGACGGGGGCCTTTGGTGACTCTGCTGTGCCCATCCTAAAGGGGCTGCAGGCTGATGACTGGGTTGTTCTCGCCGGTGTTCAGATGCTCCACGAGAACCAGTCGGTGAAGGCGGTCGATCGTGATAATCGTCCGGTCGAGCTGGCGGCGCAGGAGTAATCAGGATGCGCTTCAATCTCTCCGCATGGGCGCTGGGCAACCGGCAGATCGTTGTCTATCTGATGCTGCTGATGGCCGTGGTAGGGGCGCTTTCCTACACCAAACTTGGTCAGAGTGAAGACCCACCCTTTACCTTTAAGGCGATGGTGATTCGGACCCAGTGGCCTGGCGCCACCGCAGAAGAGGTTTCGCAGCAGGTCACCGAACGTATCGAAAAAAAGCTGATGGAGACGGGTGAGTACGAGCGCATCGTGTCCTTCTCACGGCCCGGCGAATCCAACGTGACGTTCATGGCCCGCGATTCGATGCGCTCCGAGCAGATTCCGGATCTTTGGTATCAGATCCGTAAAAAGATTGGTGACATTCGCCACACCTTGCCTGCCGGTGTGCAAGGCCCCTTTTTCAATGACGAGTTTGGCACGACCTTCGGCAACATTTACGCGCTGACCGGCTCAGGCTTCGATTACGCGGTGCTGAAGGATTATGCCGACCGCATTCAGTTGCAGCTGCAGCGTGTGAAGAATGTCGGCAAGGTCGAGCTGATCGGGCTGCAGGACGAAAAGATCTGGATCGAGCTTTCCAACGTCAAGCTGGCCAATCTGGGCGTGCCACTTGGGGCCGTCAAGCAGGCCCTTGAGGCACAGAACACGGTGATGTCGGCAGGCTTTGTCGAAACCCCCAGTGACCGCGTGCAACTTCGCGTAACCGGCAGCTTCGACACGGTAAAACAGATTCGGGACTTCCCCATCCGGGTGGCCGGTAGCACCTTCCGCATCGGCGATGTGGCCGAGGTCTACCGCGGCTTCAACGACCCGCCGGCGCCCCGCATGCGGTTTATGGGCGAACCGGCGATCGGGCTGGCCGTGTCGATGAAGTCTGGTGGCGACATCCTCGTACTCGGCGAGTCGCTGCAGACCGAGTTCGCTCGCTTGCAGCAGGAACTGCCGGCAGGCATGCAGTTGCGCAAGGTGTCCGACCAGCCGGCGGCGGTGAAGACCGGTGTCGGCGAGTTTGTGCAGGTGCTGATCGAGGCTTTGATCATTGTGCTGCTGGTGAGCTTCTTCTCGCTGGGCGTGCGTACGGGGCTGGTGGTCGCGCTGTCGATTCCGCTGGTGCTGGCGATGACCTTTGCGACCATGCATTACCTGGACATCGGTCTACACAAGATTTCCCTCGGCGCCCTGGTGCTGGCGCTGGGTCTGATGGTGGACGACGCGATCATTGCCGTGGAAATGATGGCGATCAAAATGGAGCAGGGCTTCGACCGGCTCAAGGCCGCGAGCTATGCCTGGACCAGTACGGCCTTTCCGATGCTCACTGGTACGCTGATCACTGCAGCGGGCTTCCTACCGATCGCTACCGCGCAGTCCAGCACTGGCGAATACACCCGTTCGATCTTTCAGGTGGTAACCATCGCGCTGATCGCATCATGGATTGCGGCTGTGGTGTTTGTTCCATTGTTAGGCGCCAAGCTGTTGCCCGACCTGGCCAAGCGCCATGCTCTAAAGCATGGCGGCAGCGATCAGGGTCACGACCCGTATTCGACGCCGTTTTATCAGCGTGTACGGCGGGTAATCCACTGGTGTGTGCAGCGGCGCAAGACGGTCATCGTCCTGACCCTGCTGGCATTCATCGGCGCGATCGGCTTGTTCCGAATCGTGCCGCAGCAGTTCTTTCCCGCCTCCGGCCGGTTGGAACTGATGGTCGATCTGAAGCTGGCCGAAGGCGCGTCGCTCAAGGCCACCGAAGCCGAGGTTCACCGCCTCGAGGAAATGCTTAAAGACCGCGCCGGCATCGACAACTACGTGGCCTATGTCGGCAGCGGGTCGCCGCGCTTCTACTTGCCGCTGGATCAGCAGTTGCCGGCCACCAGCTTCGCCCAGATCGTAGTACTGGCTGAAAGCATCGAGGAGCGCGAAGCCTTGCGTAGCTGGCTGATCGAGCGACTGCGCGATGATTTCCCGACCTTGCGCGGCCGCGTCAGCCGCCTTGAGAACGGTCCGCCCGTGGGCTATCCGGTGCAATTCCGGGTCACCGGTGAGCATATCGATGTGGTGCGCAAACTCGCACGCCAGGTTGCGGCAAAGGTGCGCGAAAACCCCTATGTGGCGAACGTCCATCTCGACTGGCAGGAGCCGAGCAAGGCCGTCTGGCTCAACGTGGATCAGGACCGAGCCCGTGCGCTGGGCGTCAGTACGGTGGAGCTGTCGAACTTCCTAAAACGCACCTTTACCGGTACTACGGCGAGCCAGTTCCGAGAAGACAATGAGCTGATCGAAATTCTGATCCGCGGAACGGCCCGCGAACGCGAAACGTTGTCGATGTTGCCGAGCTTGGCAATTCCGACGGCCAGCGGCCGCAGCGTGCCCTTGTCGCAGGTCGCCACCCTGGAGTACGGCTTCGAAGAGGGGGTCATCTGGCATCGCAACCGCATGCCGACGGTGACGGTGCGTGCCGACATCTACGGCGATCAGCAGCCAGCCTCGCTGGTGAAACAGATCGAGCCGACCCTGAGCGATGTGCGCGATGCGCTGCCCAGCGGCTACCTGCTGGAAGTCGGCGGAACGGTCGAGGACTCCAGTCGTGGTCAGGCCTCGGTGAACGCCGGCATGCCGCTGTTCGTGATTGTCGTGGTGAGCCTGCTGATGCTGCAGCTCAAAAGCTTCTCGCGCTCTGCAATGGTGTTCCTCACCGCGCCGCTGGGGTTGATTGGTGTAGCGCTGTTCCTGCTGCTGTTCGGCAAGCCCTTCGGCTTCGTGGCGATGCTCGGCACTATCGCGCTGTCGGGCATGATCATGCGCAACTCGGTGATTCTGGTGGATCAGATCGAGCAGGACATCGGCGCCGGACAGGATCGCTTCAATGCCATCATCGATGCCACCGTGCGGCGCTTCCGGCCCATCGTGCTCACCGCACTGGCGTCCGTGCTGGCGATGATTCCGCTGTCACGCAGCGTGTTCTTCGGGCCGATGGCGGTGGCAATCATGGGCGGGCTGATCGTTGCGACCGCGCTGACGTTGCTGTTCCTACCAGCGCTCTACGCGGCGTGGTTCAGGGTCAAGGAAACGCCTCAGCGCTGATCAAATGTCCGAATAAGCTGGCGTCTTTAGACGCCAGCGGCCTGCAGCAACTGTTCCGCTGAGGCCTTGGCCAGCAGCGCCTGGTCCCCAGGGCCCTCGATGTGCGCCATGCTCAGTGCGCCTTCGATAAGAAACTGCAGCTGGCGAGCGAGTTGCTCCGGCTGGGGTGCGTCGAGCGCCTCCAGCAGCTCGCACAGATGGCGCTGAAATTGCGCCTTGTATCCCGCGGCACGTTGATGGATCGGGTGCTCTCGATCCTGATATTCGGCCGCCGCGTTGATGAACAGACAGCCACAGAACGCGGTCGGGCTGTGGATCATGTTGTTCAACCCATCAAACACGCTTAACAGCGCCTTGCGCGGCGGTAACGCCTGCCGCGCTTCCCGCAAACGCTCGAGCATCGGCAGCTGGCGCGCCTCCAGTACCGCCAGGATCAGTTCGTCCTTCGATTTGAAGTGCTTATACAGGGTCATCTTGGCCACGCCCGATTCGCTGAGAATCCGGTCGATGCCGGTGGCGTGGTAGCCCTCTGTGTAGAACAGCCGCTCGGCAGTGGCGAGCAGCAGGTCGCGTTTGTTGGTTGCCATGTGGATCTCCTCGGCCGGCCATTATGCGGGAGCGCTTCTGTTCCCTCCAATCGTCCTCAAGGCAGTACAAGTGCTTGCAGTGTACAGACAGGTCTGTCTACTATCCAGTCGTGCTTCGGCGTTTACGCCTGCCGCTGGCATTTGCCGGGCGTGATCGTTCTCCGTTTTTGCCTGATGAAGGAGTCTGAGCCATGCGTGTTCTCAAGAGCCTGGCGGTGTCATTGATGCTTCTCTCCGGCGCGCTGCCGGCAGCGGAGTTGCGCTTCAGCCTGATCCGAACAGGGCAGACCACATCCAGCGGCGAATACGCCTGGCGTGACGGCCACTGGATAGCACCCGAAACGATCGATCATATAGCCGTACTGGTCGAGCACGGCGGCAAGCGTCTGCTGTTCGGTAGTGGCCTTGGTCGGCAGATCGACGCCCAGCTAGACGGCGCAATTCCCTGGCGCGTTAAGCGCTACAGCGAGGTGCAGCCGGTGCGTGACCAGCTCGAGAAGGATGGCCTGGCGGTTGATCAAGTGGTGTTGGGCTGCGCGCGCTGGAATCACGCCTCCGGCCTGGCCGATTTCCCTGAACTGTCGGTGCTCGCAAGTCCGGAGAGCATGCACTACGCACAGAATGCAACGCCGCCAGCGGTCATTCCGGGACAGTTTTCCCACGGGGTCAGGTGGCAGCCGCTTCGCTTCGAGCGCCGCGCTGTTTACGGGTTCGAGGAAAGTCTCGATCTGTTTGGCGACGAACGGTTGGTGCTGGTGAAACTGGCAGGTCATGGCGCCCTGGGCCTGTTTCTCACGCTCGATGACGGTCGGCGCTTCTTCTTTCGAGGCGATGCCACCAGCATCGAAAGCCTCGCGGAGGCGCTGCCCGTCGAGGTCTCGCGGGGCAGGGATGCCCAGTGGCAGGCGCGACTCGGTTTCTACCCCCGTTGGGTGGAGTGAATCGCGTCGTTGCGCGGCCGGTTCAGTTCGCTGTCAGGGCGCCGTTTTGAGCCTTTCCGTTCGTCTGCTCGCACACATCGAGCGCAGCGTCGCCAGCTAAGCTTAAGCCTGTAAATTTCCTTGAAGCCAGGCCGGAAACGATGGGCGCAGTATGGCGAAACGATAAATCCCGGGCAGGGGGCAGCAAGCGCTCGCCTTCCGCCGATAAGCCCGGTCGAACACGCTCGCACGGTAGCCGTCTGGCGCGCCGCATGGGTGTGTTTCTGGGCGTTTCATTACTGGCCGGGGGTGGTTATGCCGCCTGGCATGAGATGCATACCTCGAAGTTGCAGGCGCTCTGGCTTAACCGTTACGCCGAGAATCTCGATTACCAGATCGAACCGGGGGCGAGCAGTAGCATCCAGTTTCCCGATGCGGGTCCGTTCGACCGCCGCCTGGGCTATGCGGCCTTGCCGACGTTCCTGGAACGGCTGACCCAACGCGGCTTCACAGTGCAGCAACAGGTGAGCTTTTCGCCAGCGCTGCTGCGCTACGTCCAGCGTGGCTTCTTTGTCCCGTACCCGGAGAAATCCAAGGCGGGGCTGACCATCGATGATTGTCGCGGCGAGCCGCTGTATGCCAACAGTTATCCCCACCAATACTACGAGAGCTTCGACGACGTACCGCCGGTCATTGCGATGAGCCTGTTGTTCATCGAGGACCGTGGGCTGCTCGACGCCGGCCGTCCGCGCGCCAACCCTGCAGTGGATTGGCCACGGTTCACCATGGCAGCGGTCAGCCAGGTAGAGAAGAAACTGGGCCTGCCGGTGCAGGCGGCCGGCGGCAGCACGCTGGCTACGCAGGTCGAAAAATACCGTCACTCGCCCGAAGGACGCACCGGTGACGCCGAGGAAAAGATCCGGCAGATGATTTCCGCCAGCGTGCGGACCTACCGCGAAGGCCAGCAAACCATGGTCACCCGGCAGCGCATCGTTCGCGATTACCTCAACAGCGTGCCGCTCTCTGCCGCCTATGGCCACGGCGAGGTGCACGGCATCGCCGATGGTCTGCGCCTCTGGTACGGCGCCGATTTCGCCGAGGTTAACCGGGTCCTCGATGCTCGGCGCAATGAAGGCGTCAGTTATGAAACGCAGGGGCTCGCGCTGCGACAGGTGCTCTCGCTGTTGATCGCTCAACGGCGCCCGTCGTACTACCTGGGAGCAGGGCGCGCCGACATGGCGGAGCTCACCGACAGCCATATCCGCTTGCTGGCCAACGGCGGTGTGATCGGTACGCGGTTGCGCAACGCCGCCTTGCAGCAGCAAGTTGAGTTCCGCAATTTGCGTCTCGAGCCGGGCATTCGAGAGGTGCCTTCCAGCAAGGGCATCACGGCCGCGCGGATGCGCCTGAGCAACCTGCTGGGCGTGTCGTTGTATGAGCTCGACCGCTTGGATCTGGCCGCGACCACGCCGCTGCATGGCGAGTTGCAAGGACAGATCAGCAACTATCTGCATCGACTGGCCGATCCAGCATTCGCAGGTGAGGTGGGCTTGTTCGGCGAGCGCATGTTGTCGCCTGAGCGTACCGGCGATGTGCGTTACAGCTTCACGCTGTTCGAGCGCGGCGAGCAAGGCTTCCGTGTGCGGGTGCAAACCGACAACACCAACCAGCCGTTCGACATCAACGAGGGCAGCAAACTGGAGCTGGGCTCGACTGCCAAACTGCGGGTGCTGACCACTTATCTGGAGGTCATCGCCGAGCTGCACGAGCGTTACGCGAAGAGCGATGTCGCCACCTTGCGCAAGGCTGAGGCGGTGGATCCGCTGACCCGCTGGGCGCTGGCTTATCTGATTCAGCATGAGGATCGCAACCTGCCAGCCATGCTTGATGCAGCGCTGGAGCGTCGTTACTCGGCCAGCCCGTCCGAGCGCTTTTTCACCGGCGCTGGCATGCACCGCTTCGGCAACTTCCGCCGGGAAGACGACGGCCGCCTGCCGACCATGCGCGAAGCGCTGCAGGAATCGATCAACCTCCCGTTCGTTCGGCTGATGCGCGATCTGGTGAGCTACAGCACCTACCAGACATCCAACGGCGCCGAGCTGCTCAGAAGTGATGACAACCCTGAGCGGCGAGAGTACCTGCAGCGTTTTGCCGATCGCGAAGGCTCGGTGTTTCTGCAGCGTTTCTGGCGCAAGTATCGCGACAAGAGCGCGGACGAACGCATCGAGGCACTGTTGGATGGCATGCGCCCGACGCCATCGAGGTTGGCTGCCGTCCACCGGTATCTGATGCCTGAAGCGGACCGCGCGACTTTCGAGCGTTTTCTCAAGGCGCGTCTGCCAACGGCCACCCTCACCGACAAGGCGGTCGACTCGCTGTACGAACGCTACGCGCCGGGTTCCTACAGTCTGCCGGACCAGGGCTACATTGCCCGCGTCCACCCGCTGGATCTGTGGCTGCTGGGTTACCTGATCAAGCATCCGGAGGCTGGCATTACCGAGGTCATCGCGGCCAGCACCGCCGAGCGCCAGGAAGTTTATGGCTGGCTGTTCCGCAGCCGTCACAAGAGCGCGCGGGATAGCCGCATCCGCATCATGCTCGAGGTGGAGGCGTTCACCGATATTCACCGCCGCTGGCAGCGTCTGGGCTATCCGTTCGACCATCTGGTGCCTTCGCTGGCTACCGCGCTGGGCAGCTCGGGCGACCGCCCGGCGGCGTTGGCCGAATTGATGGGAATCATCGTCAATGACGGCGTACGGCTGCCCAGTGTGCGCATCGACAGCCTGCATTTCGCCAGCGACACGCCGTATGAGACTCGCCTTGGCATCAAGCCGGATGTCGGGGTACGGGTGTTGCACAGTGAGGTGGCGACGGCTTTGCGCGAAGCGCTTGCCAGCGTGGTCGAAGGTGGCACCGCGCGGCGCTTGCGTGGCAGCTTCATGCAGACTGATGGTGAAGCACTGCGGGTTGGCGGCAAAACCGGTACGGGTGACAACCGTATCCAGACTGTCGGCGCGGGCGGCCGACTGATCAGCTCGCTGGCGCTGAATCGCACCGCGACCTTCGTGTTCTACCTCGGGCCCAATCACTTCGGCACGCTGACAGCCTACGTGCCGGGCCGCGGGGCGGACAGCTTCCGCTTTACCTCTGCGCTACCGGTACAGGTGCTCAAGGGCATGGCGCCGATACTGCAGCCGTATCTGCAGCCCGGTGCGCAGTCGCAATGCCAGCCCGTCGGCGAGCCCTTGAAGCCGACGCTGACAGCGAGCACTGAGAACAAGGCCTGACGATGGCGGGCGAGCGGTTAGGGGCACCTGACCGCATCGGCCCCTTATCGCAAATGGCCTTTGCCGATCAGCCTGTGCTCGGCGACACTCTTCCGCTTCGCGAGCCTAATGAAGGGCTCGCGCTAGGGCGAGGGAGAGATGATGAAACTGCCGATCTATCAGGTCGATGCGTTTACCCAGCAGCTGTTCAAAGGCAACTCAGCCGCAGTGGTTCCGTTGGAGCATTGGCTGAGCGACGCACAGATGCAGGCCATCGCCGTGGAGAACAACCTGTCGGAAACGGCCTTTCTGGTGCGCGAGCCTGACGGTGCGTTTCTCATTCGCTGGTTTTCGCCGCTGACTGAAATCGACTTCTGCGGGCACGCCACCCTGGCCAGCGCCTTCGTGTTGTTGGGACAGAACTTGGCCACGGCTCCGCTGACTTTCCGTGCCGCTGCGGTAGGCGATATCAGCGTCGCCGAGTTGGATGATGGTTTGCTGGAGATGAGCTTTCCCAACCGTGCCCCGGAGTCCGTCGAGAATCCGCCGGTTGAGCTGTTCAACGGTCTTCGGACCTTGCCGCGGGCGGTGCTGCGAAACCGTCAGGCCTGGTTTGCCGTGTACGACGATGAGGATCAGGTGCGCCAGCTGGCACCCGACCTGTCGCTACTCAAAACGTTGGCACCATTGGATGTCGTGGCAACGGCGCCGGGTCGCCAGCAGGATTTCGTCTCGCGCTATTTCTGGCCGGCCAACGGCGGGGATGAAGATCCGGTCACCGGTTCCATCCATGCAGGCCTTGCGCCTTACTGGAGCGAGCGGCTGGGCAAGACGCAGTTGCTGGCGCTGCAGGCCTCACGCCGAAGCGGTTTGCTGCACTGCCGGGTCGAAGGCGAGCGCGTATTTGTCGCCGGGCATGCGGTCCTGTATTTGCAGGGCACGATCGAGGTGTAGTTCCCGGGCCGGGAACAGGGGCGCTCGCGTCACGCAGCGCCGCTATCGAGCCGGGCGCTAGAACGATTTCACGATCCGCCCGAGCAGCTCCATCGCTTTTTCGCTGCGCTCGTCCCAGGGGTGGCCGTAGTTCAGGCGTGCACAGTTGCGAAAGCGCCGGGTGGCTGAAAAGATCGGGCCTGGAGCGAGGCTGATGCCCTGCGCGAGCGCCAGCTGCAAAAATTGCAGCGAATCGACCCCCTCGGGAAATTCGAACCAGAGGAAGTAGCCGCCGCTGGGCCGCGTTACCCGGGTGCTGGCCGGGAAGTGACGCGCGGCGGAGGCAAGCATTTCGCCCTGTTGACGCTCCAGTGCATGACGCAATCTACGTAAATGGCGGTCGTAGCCGCCGTGTTGCAGATAATCAGCGATAGCCGCTTGGGCCGGCACCGAGGGTGAGATCGTCGTCATCAGCTTGAGGCGGCTGATCTGTTCGGCATAGCGACCGCCCGCCACCCAGCCGATCCGGTAACCCGGCGCCAGGCTTTTGGAAAAAGAGCCGCAATGCATCACCCATCCGTCACGATCGTGGCTCTTGACCGGTTTCGGCGGCTCCTGGTTGAAGTACAGCTCGGCGTAGACGTCGTCTTCAATCAGCGGTACCTGATGGCGCTGCAGCAGCGCATAGAGATTCTCTTTATTTGCCTCGCTCATGCTCGCACCGAGGGGATTCTGCAGGCTGCTCATGAACCAGCAGGCCTTGATTGGCAAGCTGCTCAGCCGGCTTTCCAGGGTGCTCAGGTCGATTCCGTCCCGCGGATGCACCGGGATTTCCACAGCCTTGAGCTTGAGCCGCTCCAGCACCTGCAAAGTGGCATAGAACGCGGGCGCTTCGATGGCGACCAGATCCCCCGGCTGGGTGACCACCTGTAAACAGAGATTCAACGCTTCCATGGCGCCGGTGGTGATTACCAGCTCGTCCAACGGCAGCATGACTCCGCTGACCATATAGCGCAGCGCGATCTGCCGGCGCAGGTCAGGGTGGCCGGTAGTCATCTCGGCGATCACTTCACGCCCCGGCATCTCGCGCACGGTGTGCGCCATTGAGCGCGCCAGGCGTTGCAGCGGGAACAAATCAGGACTGGGGAAGGCGGAACCGAACGGAACGGTGTTCGGATCGCGCAGCGAGGCGAGCACCGAGAACACCAGTTCGCTAACGTCGACATCAGTGGTTTCGCTCAGGCGCGGGCTGATCTCGGGCTCGGGAAGCAGGCGTCTGGCGTGCTCGCGGACAAAATAGCCCGAGCGCGCCCGGGCCTGGATCAAGCCGCGATCCTCCAGCAGGTAGTAGGCCTGGAAAACGGTGAAGGGACTAACGCCGTAGGTGCGGCTGGCATGGCGCACGGACGGCACCTTCTCACCTGGCGCCAGCACGCCGGAGCGGATCAGTTCGGCTATTTCGTCAGCGAATTTCTCGTAGCGCTTCATCTGCTTCCGCTTCAGCAAGGGGCAATATCTGTCAGCCGCGTGAGCGGGCTCGTGCGAGCTGCCACCATCCTACCGAACCCTCGGAGCAATGAAGGTACTTGGCGCCGTTACCTGGCGTGCCGGGTCGCTCGCGTCAGTGACCGAAAAGTGCAGTTTGTCGTGCGCACCCCCATTGGCGTCAACGAGCGCCACGCTGACCGGTACGTCGACGATCTCACCTGCGGTTAGGCTGATCTGGTGCGGGCCGTGCAGCTCGTAGGGGCCTTCGCCCAAGGTGATCAGATAGTCGCGCTGCTGCTGGGTTTTGTTGATCACTTTCAGGCTGTACATGTTTTCGATCTGGCCATGGATATTCTCTCGGTAGAGGGTGCGGTCCTTGGTTACATCCAGGGATAACGTCGGTCGCGCTTCCAACGCCCAGACGAAGGCACCGATCATAACTACCAGCGCTCCGGCATAGCCGATCAGACGCGGTCGCAGCAGCCTGGTCTGGTCGCCTTCGAGCGCACGTTCGGAGGTATAGCGGACCAGACCCCGGGCGTAACCCATCTTGTCCATGACGCTGTCACAGGCGTCGATACAGGCACCGCAACTCAGGCAGTCGAGTTGCAAACCGTCGCGGATATCGATGCCGGTGGGGCAGACCTGCACGCACAGCGTGCAGTCGATGCAGTCACCAAGACCCTCGGCGTGTGGATTGGCGTCTTTGCGCCGCGCGCCTCGTTGCTCACCCCGGGCGGTATCGTAGGACACCACCAGCGTGTCGGCATCGAACATCACACTCTGGAAGCGTGAATAGGGGCACATGTGCACGCACACCTGTTCACGCAGCCAGCCGGCGTTGATGTAGGTCGCGGCGGTGAAGAAGAAAATCCAGAACGCGGCGGTCCCGCCCAGCTGCAGGCTGAACAGGTCGATGACCAGTTCACGGACCGGGGTGAAATAGCCGACGAAGGCAATCGCCGTGGCCAGGCTCACGGCCAGCCAGACGGCGTGCTTGGCAGCGCGCCGTGACAGCTTGCTGAGTGACAGCGGGGCGGCGTCCAGCTTGATTCGCTGGCTGCGATCGCCCTCGGTGACTTTCTCAGCCCACATGAACAGCCAGGTCCAGGTGCTTTGCGGGCAGGCGTAGCCGCACCAGACGCGCCCCGCGAGCACGGTGATGAAGAACAAGCCGAAGGCGGCGATGATCAGCAACGCCGATAACAGGATGAAATCCTGCGGCCAGAATGTCGCCCCGAAGATATGGAACTGTTGTTTGGTCAGATCCCATAGCACCGCCTGGCGTCCGCCCCAGGTCAACCACTGGGTGCCGAAATAGAGCAGGAACAAAAGTCCACCGCCTATCAGGCGCAGATTGCGGAACAGGCCGGTAAAACTGCGGGTGTGAATCGGCCCGCCCGCCTGTGCCGGGGTCAAGCGGATCGGTTTGCGTGGATCGACGGTGTCGATGATTGTTGCGGGGATGCGTTCGGTCATTGGGGTGCCCCTGTCAGGCTATATCAGGCGGCGCCGATGATCTGATCAGGGTGTTTCGCATAACAGGCTCAGGTGCCGCTGAAAAATACGCATCAGATGGCCGCTGTGCTGGTTTGGATTTGCATCCGACGGTCCATCCAAGGCGTGCGCCGGCGTAGCGTAGGGTTTCGGCGACGACCTCGGTAAATTTGAACGTTGCACCGTGCCTGTAGCATGCGACGCCAGGCCACAGTCACCGCGAGCAGCTGATACGGTTTTTTCGTGCCCATCTGCACCTGTTTCGAGGCGCGCGAGGCAAGTCATAGTTCGTCGGCTGTGGCCGATGCGTGCTGTCAGCGCCCATTCCCGGCATGATTACCCGTTCCGCTCAACCGCTTGATAGGACCCCTGATGATTCTCAAAGGCCTGACCTGGCTGGTCATACTGCAGCTGCTCGGCAGCGTCATCCACCTCTCGCTGCTGCCCGCCTTGCCGGGCCCGATCATTGGCATGGTGTTGCTGTTTGCGCTGTTACTGCTGCGGCGAGGCATTCCTGAGCCCCTCGAGAAGACCGCTGCGCTGCTGTTGCAGTACTTGCCGTTGCTGCTCATCGTGCCGGCGGCGGGAATCATGACCAGCAGCGATGCGTTGCTCGCCGACCTGCCGGCTATTGCCGCCGGATTGGTCCTGTCGCTGGTGGTAACCGTGCCGTTCTGCGGTTGGCTGATGCAGACGCTGATCAGACGAATGGATCGGCAGCGTGAGGATCAGGCATGAGCGGCCTCGACTGGCGCAGCGTCTGGGCCATGACGCTGGATCATCCGCTGTTTTCCGTAGGGCTCACGCTGATTGCGTTTCAGCTAGCGCTGGCGCTCTACCGGCGCAGCGGCTGGCTGGTGCTGCAGCCGGTGATGGTTGGCATGTTGCTGGTGGTCGGCACGCTGTACCTGTGCGGCATCGACTATGCGAGCTATCGGGCCGATGCGTCGATGATCGCCGTCCTGGTCGGCCCTGCGACGGTCGCCTTGGCTGTGCCGTTGTACCGTCATATCCGCCGCATTCAGCAGCTGTTCTGGCCGATCGTTATCACCTTGGTGAGCGGCGGGGTGCTGGGCGTCGTCCTGACGCTGACCATTGCCGGCTTGTTGGGCGCGGACCTGGCCGTATTGATGAGCCTGTCGCCAAAGGCGGCAACCATGCCGATTGCCATGCTGGTGGCTGAGCAATTGGGTGGCCTCGCGTCGCTGGCGGCGGTCTTCGTCATGCTGACGGGCGTGATCGGTACGGCCTTGGGCCCGCTGTTGCTGGGTTGGGCTGGGGTCGATCACCCGGCGGCACGCGGTTTGAGCTACGGCATCAATGCGCACGCCATCGGTACGGCGCGGGCGCTGGAGGAGGGCGACGAGTGTGGCGCTTTCTCGGCGCTGGGAATGAGTCTGCTGGGCATCCTGATCGCGCTGTTCCTGCCGCTGGCACTGGGCTGACGCTGTTTTGCGGCCTCGAACCTGTTGCGATTGCTTCGGGTACGCCTAGGCTTAGGGCTCCCATCTCAGGAGCGGTCCCATGTTCGAGCAGTTCCAGCGTAGCGAGTGCGAGGTCAATGGCGTTCGGATCAACTATCGGAAGGGCGGCTCCGGTCCGCCCCTACTCTTGCTGCACGGCTACCCGCAAACCCATGTGATCTGGCACGAAATCGCCGATCAGCTGGCTGAACGCTTCACCGTCGTGGCGGCTGACCTGCGCGGTTACGGCGATAGCAGCAAGCCCGACGGCGGCGAGAATCACGTCGCCTATAGCAAGCGCGAAATGGCGCGGGATCAGGTCGAGCTGATGCGCGCGTTGGGCTTCGAGCGCTTCGACCTGCTCGCCCATGACCGCGGTGCGCGAGTCAGCCATCGGCTGGCGATGGATCACCCTGAGGCGGTACGGAGGATGATCCTGCTGGATATCGCGCCGACCCTGGCCATGTACAGCCAGACCGACGAAACCTTCGCGCGTGCCTATTGGCACTGGTTCTTTCTGATCCGCCCGGCGCCGCTGCCGGAAACCCTGCTCGAAGCGAACCCTGAACTCGTTCTGCAAAGCGCCGTGGCGACTCGTGCTGATCATGTGCACCCATTCACTGAGGCGGCTTACGCCGAGTACCTGCGTTGCATGAAGCAGCCGGGCACCATCCACGCGTTCTGCGAGGACTATCGGGCCAGTGCCGGTATCGACCTTGAGCATGACCGTGCTGATCGCGCCGCTGGCCGAATGATCCAGGCACCGTTACTGGTGCTCTGGGGGGCGCACGGAATCATCGAGCGATGCTTCGATCCGCTGGAGGAGTGGCGTGTGGTGGCGCAGGACGTACGAGGCAAGGCGTTACCGGCTGGGCACTATTTGCCTGAAGAGGTGCCCGAGTTGCTTCTGGAGGAAGTGCTTGCTTTTCTCGACTGACAAGCCGACGTATCGGTTTTTGCGATTGATTTGTGCGGAATAATCCAACCATGCACTCGCCGATCCAATAGAAGATGGCTTCATTCCGCCGCTCGGCGCCGACAGTCGAGACGGCCAGACATTGAGGCTTCTGCAATGATCGATATTCGTCCCCGCGTGGGCCTTGGCGCTGCTCAACACGGATGGCTGGATACGCGTCATCACTTCTCGTTCGCTGAATACCACGATCCGGCGCGCATGCACTGGGGCCATCTACGGGTCTGGAATGACGACAGCATCGCCCCGCACTCCGGATTCCCGACCCATCCGCACCGTGACATGGAAATCATCACCTATGTGCGCAAGGGTGCGATCACCCATGAGGACAGCCTCGGCAACCGCGGGCGGACCGTAGCCGGTGACGTGCAGGTGATGAGCGCGGGCAGCGGTATCGCCCACAGCGAATACAACCTCGAAGATGAGACCACCGAGATCTTCCAGATCTGGATCTATCCGGACCAGTCCGGCTTACCGCCCGCCTGGGGCACACGACCTTTTCCAGCAGGCGAGCGCGCTGGCAGCTTTGTCACTCTGGCCAGCGGCATGGACGAAGACAGCGACGCCCTGCCCATACGAGCCGATGCCCGTCTGGTTGCCGCGACACTTTCGGCCGGTCAGGTTGCCGAATACGACATTGGCCCGGACCGTAAGGTCTACCTAGTGCCTGCCAGCGGGCGTATCGCAATAGGTGAGCGAGTGGCGGCTGCAGGCGATGGAGTCGCCGTGCGAGATGAGACGCGGCTGAGCATCAAGGCGTTGGAAGACAGCGAAATTGTGCTGGTCGATGTGCGCTGAGCGTATCGACTGAAGCAGGAATACAACCCAGGAAGAGGAAACTGAAAATGGCAAAGATTCTCGTGCTGTACCACTCAATGTATGGCCACGTCGAAACCATGGCCAATGCAGTGGCCGAAGGTGCGCGTCGTGTGGAAGGGGCGGAAGTGACCGTCAAGCGCGTGCCGGAAACCATGCCGGAAGAGGCTTTCAAAAATGCAGGCGGCAAGGTTGACCAGGAGGCGCCGGTCGCCAATCCCTCGGAGCTGGCCGATTACGACGCGATCATTTTTGGTACGCCAACGCGCTTCGGCAACATGTCCAGCCAGATGCGCACCTTCCTCGACCAGACCGGCGGGCTCTGGGCCAAGGGCGCGCTGCATGGCAAGGTCGCCAGCGTGTTCACTTCCACCGGCACCGGCGGTGGCCAGGAGATGACCATTACCTCGACCTGGACCACCCTGGCGCACCACGGAATGATCATCGTGCCGACCGGCTATGGCATCGGCGAGTTCTTCGACATCTCCGAAATGAACGGCGGAACGCCTTACGGCGCTTCGACTATCGCTGGAGGTGATGGCTCGCGTCAGCCTTCGAACAAGGAACTGACCATTGCCCGCTATCAGGGCGAGCTGGTGGCCCAGACCACGGTGAAGCTGAAAAGCTGACCCACTGCCCATGGTGCCGAGGCGGCTTGGCTCGCCCGGCACCTCGGCGACCCGCGATCAATCGTTCCGCAGCAACCCGTACATCAGCTCGTCGACGTAGCCGCTGTCGCTGGCACGTTTGTAGGCCGCGCGCTGAGTACCCTCGTGGACAAAGCCCAGGCGTTCATAAAGCGCGATGGCACGGGGATTGTCCGCCTCAACTGTCAGCTCGATACGGGTGATGCCCGCTTGCCACAGCCGCGAGATCGCGTCCTGCATCATTGCAATGGCGACGCCTCGGCCTTGCGCTTCCGGCGCCACGGCCAAGGTTCCCAGGTAGGCCACATGGGCAGTGCGACCAACATGCCGCTGCGCCTTGTAGAAGCCCATCACTTCGCCATCGACCTCGTACAGGTAGAAACAGCCGCTCTCGAACAACGGGTCGAACACCTTGCTGAAAGCCTCCCGTGGCATCGGGTCGAAGCCGAGGAAAGGCACCACCGTTTCGTGCATGTAGATGTCGTAGACGCGATCGTAATCGGCAGGGGCAACCAGTCGGCGCATATGCATTTCCCTAGGGCAGTGGCGCAAACAGCGCCTCGATATCACTCGGCTCCAGTTGCCAGCCGCCTTGCTCACCGGCGTCCAGCACGCCGGAAGCCAGTTCGGCTTTGCGTTGCTGCAGTTGCTGGATCTTCTCTTCGACGGTAGCTCTGGCGATCAGCTTGTAGACGAATACCGGCTTGTCCTGACCGATGCGGTGGGCGCGGTCGGTGGCCTGGTTTTCCGCGGCCGGGTTCCACCAGGGGTCGTAATGGATCACGGTGTCGGCCGCGGTCAGGTTCAAGCCGGTACCGCCAGCTTTCAGGCTGATCAGGAATAGCGGGACGTCCCCGTTCTGGAACCGCTTGACCGGGGTGCGCCGGTCCTTGGTTTCGCCGGTGATCTGAACGTAGTCGATGGCGCGGCTCTGCAGCTCGTCTTCGATCAATGCGAGCATCGAGGTGAACTGTGAAAACAACAGGATCCGCCGGCCTTCAGCGAGCAGTTCAGTCAGCATCTCCATCAGGCTATCGAGTTTGCCTGAGGTGCCGCCACGAACTGGTCGCACGGCTTCGCCCTTGACCAGGCGCAGATCACAGCACACCTGACGCAGCTTGAGCAGTGCATCGAGGATAACGATCTGGCTGCGCGCCAGGCCTTTGCGGTCAATCTCCTCGCGGACCTTGCTGTCCATGGCCAGTCGTACGGCTTCGTACAGGTCGCGCTGAGCCGGGCTGAGTTCGACCCAGTGCAGGATCTCGGTTTTCGGCGGCAGCTCCTGGGCAACCTGCTCTTTACGCCGCCTGAGCAGGAAAGGTTTTATCCGTTTGCTGAGGTGCTCCAGCCGCTCGGCGTCGCCGTGTTTCTCGATGGGCGTGCGGTAGTCCCGGTTGAATTGCTTGGTGTCACCCAGCCAGCCGGGCATGAGGAAATGAAACAGCGACCAGAGTTCGCCCAGATGGTTTTCCAGCGGCGTGCCGGTCAGGCAGAGGCGCTGGCGGGCGTCCAGGCGTCCGGCGGCTTGTGCCGCCTTGCTGCTGGCATTCTTGATGTTCTGGGCTTCATCGAGCACCAGCACATGCAGCGGTGTTTCTGCGAGCAGGTCGATGTCTTTGGGCAGCAGCGCATAGGTGGTGAGCAGCAGATCGTAATCGCCCAGATGCTGGTAGAGCTTTCGACGTGTCGTCCCATGCAGCGTCGCGACTTTCAGTGACGGCGCGAAGCGGGCCGCTTCGTCCTGCCAATTGGGGATAAGCGTGGTGGGCATCACGACGAGCGAGGGGCGGT
Organism: Stutzerimonas tianxiuensis; assembly: GCF_053470365.1. Classification (NCBI taxonomy): domain Bacteria; kingdom Pseudomonadati; phylum Pseudomonadota; class Gammaproteobacteria; order Pseudomonadales; family Pseudomonadaceae; genus Stutzerimonas; species Stutzerimonas tianxiuensis. Next base: position 155,173 of record NZ_JBPVWS010000006.1, read on the forward strand.
CCAGCTTGCCGGCTTGCTTCTCGAGTAACAGGTGAGCAAGGGTCTGCAATGTTTTACCCAGGCCCATGTCGTCGCCCAGGATACCGCCGACCGCGAGGGTCCGTAGGGTTTGCATCCAGCGCAGGCCATCCAGCTGATAGGGGCGCAGCGTTGCGTTCAGACCCTGCGGTGGGCTGATGTCCTGCGCGCGGTAGTCGCGCAGTCGCTGGGCGAACTCCCGCAAGTGCTCGCCACCCTTCCATTGCAAGGGAAGCGCATCCAGTTCGGCCAGCCGCGCTGCATCGGATCGCTCCAGCCGAAGGTTTTCGCCGTTTGGCTGTTCCTGCAGATATAGCTCGGACAGAGTGGCGAGGATGGGCTTCATACGACCAAAAGGCAGCAACACTTGCAGTGGCTGATCATCGCCGTCACGGCGTCGGGCAAGTTGCACCCGAAGGGTCTCGTCGTCGTTGCGTTGCGCCAGCGCTTGCGCTGAAAGCAGGGCCGGGTTGCGCCTGATCAGGCTGAGCAGAACCGGCAACAGACTGATCCGCTCACCTTCGACGATGATGCCCAGTTCTAGGTCGAACCAGCTGTGCTCGGGCGGTTCGTCGACCTCGGCATACCAGGCATCAATCTGTGTCACGTCATAAGCAAAGCCGGGCTGCATGACCACTTGCCAGCCTTGCTCGCGCAGCGGGGAGAGCTGGGTCTGCGTGAAAGTGAGCCAGGCCGCCTCGTTCTGCAGCTCGAACATCTCTGCCGAGTCCTTGGGAAGCGCCAGGCTCTGACGCAGCGCCGGACGGAAACCCAGTTGCTGCAATTGCTGGCGCAGTGCCTGCTCGACGTCTGGCTGGCGGGCAATGCTAAGCACGCGAGCGCCTTCGGTCTGCCGGACACGCTGGCCAGGCTTGGCTTTGCCGTGAACCTGAGTGCGGCCGTAGAGGAAACTCAGCCCAGCACGATGCTGGTGCTCGCTGACCATGCGCCCGCTGCTGGGCTGGTAGTTGACCGCCTGATGACTGCCGAGGCTCAGGTGGGGCAGGGGGAGCAGATCATCGACCTGATGTTCTTCAGGCTTGGCGGGGGCCGGCAGCTGTGGGGCGATTTCATGCAGCGTCAGGCTGAACAGGGCGGCCTGGGCGGACGGCACCGCAGGTGCATCGAGCAGGTGTCGGGCCAGCGACATCGGCAGACCGTGATCGACCAAGCCCAGTTCGTTCCGGGTCCTGTCGAAGTAGTACAGCGGGTCCACAGTGCTGATCAGTTGGCCGTCGGTATCGGCCATGTCCAGGCCAGGCTTGAAGCTGCCGTCGGATTGCTCGTTCCAGCTGAAGCGCGCCTGGCGGGTTCTTCCGGGCTGCAGAGGGGGCTGATCCCAACTGAGAGAGGCGCGACCGGTCTGGAGAATCAGTCGCAGGATTTCGCCGCCGTTTTCGCCGTTCGGGTTGACCCCGTTACCTGACGTGCGGCCCAGCGTAGCCAGTGCGGTAATGCGTAGATCCAGCGGTTGCATGAAGTTTGGCTGGCGAAAGCCGGCTTCACGCAGACCGTAGTAGGGCTGTCGCTCGCCCCATGTGCCGTCTTTGTGTTGGCGCGCCTTGTAGACCTCTATGGTGAAGTCAGGGCATAACAGATACTGCAGACACCAGCCTTGGCCGGCTTGGAGGTTGTCGCCCAACGCCTGCGGGAGTTGCGATAGCCACTGTTCCAGCCGGTCAGGGAAGCGCTCGCCGGACTGCTCGCTCTGCTTGGCAGGCAAGCGCTCGGCTCTCGTTTCGAGGGTTGCTATCAGGGCTGCGCAATGCTTGCAGTTGAGACCAACCGGGCAGCTACAGATGCAGCTGAGCCTGCCATCGCGGGATAGCTCAAGCGATTGACGATAGACGCTGCCACCTGAACCGCGACACGTCGCTTCGACGTAACGCGAATCCTCCCGCACGAGCCTGATGCGGTCCTCCGCTGCGTACTGCTGGCCCCTGGCGATAGCGTTTTCAGAAAACGGCAATCGCCAGGGGCCTGGCAGGTTGGGAAGAAAGTCACCCTGCATCGGCGGGTCGGGTGACGAGCACGGGCATCATCGGCATCGTTACGGCTTTTCCACGGACAAACGTTCGAGTAATGCTTCGAGCGTGTTGAAGCGCTCCTCGGCACGCTCCATCGGCACCTGAAACTTGAACATCGTGGCGCCTTCGAATTTGTAGCGGTTGGGCTGGCTCTGGATCAGTTTGATCAGCACCATCGGGTCGACACTGGTGTCCGCGGCGAACTCGATGCGCCCGCCCTGAGGACCTGCGTCGATCTTGGTGATACCGAGGCTGGCGGCCTGCAACTTGAGCAAGGTTAACCTGACCAGGTGCTTGGCCGGCTCCGGCAGCAGTCCGAACCGATCGATCATCTCCACTTGCAGTTCGCGCAGGCCGTTCTCATCGGCAGCATTGGCGATGCGCTTGTAGAGAATCAGGCGTGCATGTACATCCGGCAGATAATCTTCCGGGATGAGCGCCGGAACGCGCAGGTTGATTTCCGGGCCGCCGCCGAGCGGCTGGTCGAGGTTCGGCTGTTCACCTTTCTGAATGGATTTGACCGCGCGCTCGAGCATTTCCATATAGAGGGTGAAGCCGACCGCCTGGATTTGCCCGCTCTGACCATCGCCAAGCAACTCGCCCGCGCCGCGAATCTCCAGATCGTGGGTGGCCAGGACAAAACCAGCCCCGAGATCCTGCGCATTGGCGATGGCTTCCAGGCGCTTTTCAGCGTCGGGCGTCATGGCCTTGCGTGGCGGCGTCAGCAGGTAGGCATAGGCCTGGTGGTGGCTCCGGCCGACCCGGCCGCGGAGCTGGTGCAGTTGAGCCAGGCCGAACTTGTCGGCACGCTCGATGATGATGGTGTTGGCGCTCGGTACGTCGATGCCCGTTTCAATAATGGTCGAGGCGATCAACACGTTGAAGCGCTTGTGATAGAAGTCGCCCATCACCTGTTCGAGCTCACGCTCGCGCATCTGCCCGTGACCTACGCCGATACGCGCTTCCGGGACCAGTTCGGCGAGATCAGCGGCGCACTTCTCGATCGTCTTCACGTCGTTGTGCAGGTAATAAACCTGGCCGCCGCGCAGCAGCTCGCGCAGTAGCGCCTCTTTGATCACGGAGTTTTGCTGCTCCATGACAAAGGTGCGTACTGACAGTCGACGCGCCGGCGGCGTGGCGATGATGGACAGATCGCGCATCCCCGCGACGGCCATGTTCAGCGTGCGCGGAATCGGCGTGGCGGTCAGGGTCAGAATGTCGACTTCACTGCGCAGCGCCTTGAGCTGTTCCTTCTGGCGCACCCCGAAGCGGTGCTCTTCGTCGATGATCACTAAGCCCAGATTGGTGAACTTCACATCGTCTTGCAGCAGCTTGTGGGTGCCGATGAGGATGTCGACTTTGCCTTCGGCCAACTGGTCGACCGCGGCCTGAATCTCCTTGGCGGACTTGAAGCGGCTCATCACTTCGACGCGCACCGGCCAGTCGGCGAAACGGTCACGGAAGCTGTTGTAGTGCTGCTGCGCGAGTAGGGTGGTGGGCACCAGCACTGCCACCTGACGGCCGCTGTGCACCGCGATGAAGGCCGCTCGCATGGCGACTTCGGTCTTGCCGAAGCCCACATCGCCGCAGATCAGGCGGTCCATGGGCTTGGGCGCGAGCATGTCGTGACGTACGGCTTCGATGGCGGCCTGCTGGTCCGGCGTTTCTTCGAACGGGAAGCCAGCGCTGAATGTTTCGTAGTCCAGCTGCGGATCTTCGAAGGCGTAGCCTTCGCGTGCGGCGCGACGGGCATAAATGTCGAGCAGCTCCGCAGCAACATCGCGAACCTGTTCGGCGGCCTTGCGCTTGGCTTTTTGCCAGGTTTCCGAACCCAGGCGGTGCAGCGGGGCGAGGGCGTCGTCACTGCCGGTGTAGCGGGCAATCAGGTGCAGGCTGGAGACCGGCACGTAGAGTTTGGCGTCCTCAGCGTACTGCAGCATGAGGAATTCGGCGGCCTGGCCTTCGATTTCCAGCGTGACCAGGCCGTGATAACGACCGACACCGTGGTCGATGTGCACCACCGGTGCGCCTTCGCGCAATTCGGTGAGGTTCTTGATGACATTCTCACCGGCATCACGCCCTTTTTCACGCCGACGGCGCTGCATGATGCGTTGGCCGAACAGCGGGCTTTCCGCGATGAGCGCGATAGCCGGATCCTGCAAAAGCAGGCCGTCGTCCAATGGTGCGATCGAGATGGCTAAACGCTCACCACTTTCGACAAACTGCGGCCAGCCTGAAACTTCCAGCGGGCGTAGCTTCAGTCGCGCCAGTAGCTCCAGCAGGACTTCACGGCGACCAGCCGATTCGGCGGTGAAGAGTACGCGACCGGGAAACTCATCGAGGAAACGGCGAAGCGCACCGAGCGGCTCGCTGGCCTTGGCATCGATCGCCAGTTCCGGGAAGCGACTGGCGGCAAAGCGCTCGCGACCGATGCCGCTTTCCACATCGTCCTGGCTGGCCACGACGCGTGGCCACAGCTTCAGGTGAGCGAAGCAATCCTCGACGGCCATGAACAATTCGGCCGGGGGCAACAAAGGCCGCTCAGGGTCGACGCGACGCTCTTCGTAGCGAGTACGTACGTCTTTCCAGAAGTGCTCTGCGGCCTGCTCGATACCCGGCAGCGAAAACACCTGGGTGTCCTCCGGCAGGTAATCGAACAGCGTGGAGGTCTCGTCGAAGAACAGCGGCAGGTAGTACTCGATCCCGGCCGGGGTGATGCCGGTGGACAGATCCTGGTAGACCGGGCAACGGCGGAAATCCACATCGAAGCGTTCACGGAAGCGCGCGCGGAAGCCAGTGACCGACTCCTTCTTCAGCGGGAATTCGCGAGCTGGCAGCAGGCGGATCGAGTCGACCTTGTCGATGGATCGCTGGTTTTCCGGATCGAAGGTGCGCAGCGTTTCGATTTCGTCGTCGAACAGGTCGATACGGTAGGGCAGGGGGCTGCCCATCGGGAACAGGTCGATCAGCGCGCCGCGCACTGCAAACTCGCCATGCTCGTACACCGTATCGACGCAGCGATAGCCGGCCGCTTCGAGGCGGGCACGCATCTGCTCGACATCGAGTTTCTGGCCGACATCCAGTACAAGACTGGAACCGAGCAAAAAACGCTTCGGGGCGAGTTTGTGTAGCGCTGTGGTAATGGGAACTACCAGAACGCCGTGAGTCAGCTCTGGCAGCTGATAGAGCGCTGCGATCCGTTGGGAGATGATGTCCTGATGCGGTGAAAAAACGTCATAGGGCAGCGTCTCCCAGTCGGGAAAGTGCAGAACCGGCAAGTCGGGCGCAAAGAAGGCAAGCTCTTCCTGCAGGCGTTCGGCGCTCTGGCTGTCGGCGGTCAGGAGGAGAGTGAATCGGTCTGCGTTGCTGGCGGCTTCGGCAATGGCCAGGCTCAGCGCAGCTCCAGGAAGGTTGCCCCAGGTTTGCTTGCCGCTGGCGGCAGGCATGGGCGGAAGGCGCAATACGGACACGAGTGGGCGTGGCTCCGGTCGATAAAAAATGGACCGCCGGGATTGTAACTATCCGCGCGGAACGCTGTCAGTGTTTCGGCTGCACAGATTGCCGACGCTAGGGTGCGGCGGCATAATGTAGCCCTTTTTCTCAGCCCCTACATGTTGGAAGGAACTGCCCGTGACTCAGAAGCCCGACCAGTGTCTTGGTGAATGGATTGATCGAGAAGCCCTCGCCGAAGCGATGATTCCGCTGATTGGTCAGCTGTATCGTAACAACAACGTGGTGACTTCCATCTATGGCCGTGGGTTGATCAACCGTTCGGTCATCGCACTGCTCAAAGCACATCGCTTTGCGCGTCACCGTCAGGCTGACGAAGCCGAGCTGTGCGTCAATGAAACTCATCAGATTCTTACCACCATGAGCCAGATGGACTTGGGTGCCGCTTCGGTGGACCTGGGTAAAGTCGTGGGGAAGTTCAAGGCTGAGGGGAACGGTCGCAGCCTTGACCAGTTCGTGCGTGACGAGCTGGCTGAAGTCGCTGGCAAGCGCAACACCACCGGCGTCCACAAGGGCACCGATGTTGTGCTCTATGGTTTCGGTCGTATCGGTCGCTTGCTCGCCCGCATCCTGATTGAAAAGACGGGCGGCGGCGATGGCCTGCGTCTGCGTGCCATTGTCGTGCGCAAGGGGGCTGACAACGATCTGGTCAAGCGCGCCAGCCTGCTGCGCCGCGATTCGGTGCATGGTCCGTTCGAAGGCACCATCCACATCGACGCCGAAAACAACACCATCACTGCCAATGGCAACCTGATTCAGGTGATCTATTCGAACGATCCTGCTTCGGTGGATTACACCGAGTACGGCATCGAAAACGCTCTGCTGGTCGACAACACCGGTAAATGGCGCGACGCGGAGGGTCTCAGCCAGCACCTCAAGTGCCCGGGTGTTGCCCGTGTTGTGCTGACTGCGCCTGGCAAGGGCGAGTTGAAGAACATCGTTCATGGCATCAACCATGGCGAGATCACGGCTGACGACAAGATTGTTTCTGCAGCGTCCTGCACCACCAACGCAATCGTGCCGGTGTTGAAGGCGGTCAATGACCAGTACGGCATCGTGAATGGTCATGTCGAGACTGTGCATTCCTACACCAACGACCAGAACCTGATCGACAACTTCCATAAAGGCAGTCGTCGTGGTCGTAGCGCTGCGCTGAACATGGTCATCACCGAAACGGGTGCTGCGACAGCTGCCGCCAAGGCGTTGCCGGTGCTCAAGGGCAAGCTGACCGGCAACGCCATTCGCGTTCCGACGCCGAACGTTTCCATGGCGATTCTCAATCTGAACCTGGAAAAGGCAACGAGCCGCGAAGAAATCAACGAGTACCTGCGCCAGATGGCCATGCATTCGGACCTGCAGAAGCAGATCGACTTCGTTAATTCGCAGGAGGTTGTTTCAAGCGATTTCGTAGGCTCTCGTCACGCAGGCGTAGTGGATGCTGAGGCCACGATCTGCAGCGACAACCGTGTCGTTCTGTATGTCTGGTACGACAACGAGTTCGGCTACAGCTGTCAGGTGGTGCGCGTGATGGAAGACATGGCGGGCGTAAACCCACCTGCGTTTCCACGCTAACAGGCAGCTAGCACTGCAGACAAAACGGGAGCTTCGGCTCCCGTTTTTCATTTTTCAGCTCGCCGCGTATGCCGTATTCATCGTACTTGCAGGCGAAGCGTCAATAGTCGGTTGCGGATGACCGCTTGTCTTCAGTCAAAAAATTGGAAGGCCTTGGGTGGTCAGTCACGTGTCGCGGCCTCTATAATCGGGCGGATTTCTACCTGGGCCCGTGGCATAGCGTCGCGCCAATATATTTTTGGTGCGCGTCGTGCAATTCGACCTTCAGCTAAATCGCTGGGCCTGTAAAAAAGTCTTTCAAAATCAGTGGTTAGGCGAGCCGATGATCAATATTAAACGTGGGCTAGATTTGCCCATTGCAGGTGCGCCGGCGCAGCGTATCGAGGCCGGAAGGCCCGTGCGAAGCGTCGCCGTAGTAGGGTTTGACTACCCTGGCATGAAACCGACCATGGAAGTTCAGGTCGGTGATCGCGTGAAACTGGGTCAGGTATTGTTTTCCGACAAGAAGATACCTGGCGTCCACTTCACCGCCCCCGGTGCGGGTGTTGTAAGCGCGATACACCGTGGCGAAAAGCGCGTCCTGCAATCGGTGGTCGTCGATTTGGAGGGCACCGAAGAGCTGACTTTCAACCAGTACGGTTCGACCGAGCTGGAAGGCCTGGGTGACGAGAAGGTCCGTGAGAATTTGCAGCAAGCCGGTCTCTGGGCTGCGTTGCGCACTCGTCCGTACAGCAAAGTTCCGGCTATCGATGCCGTGCCGAGCTCAATCTTTGTCACTGCCATTGATACTCATCCGTTGGCTGCCGACCCAGCAGTGATCATTGCGGAGCGGGCTGCTGATTTCGAAGCAGGGCTCAAGGTTCTTGGCAATCTGGGTAAGCTATTTCTGTGCAAGGCCGATGGCGCTTCGCTGCCCGGCGAACAGGTTGCCAAAGTTCAGACTGAGCGCTTCGCTGGTCCGCATCCTGCGGGTCTAGCTGGCACGCATATCCATTTCCTGGATCCAGTAAGCGCCACCAAAAGCGTGTGGACGGTCGGTTATCAGGATGTGATTGCGATCGGTGCGCTGTTTCTGACCGGTAAGCTTTCGGTGGAGCGTGTGGTCTCGTTGGCCGGCCCGGTCGTAGAAACCCCGCGTCTGGTACGCACTCGCCTGGGCGCCAATCTTGATGAACTGACCGCCGGCGAGCTGCAGCCCGGCGCAAATCGTGTCGTGTCCGGGTCTGTCCTGGGCGGTCGTACAGCGCATGGCGCTTTTGCGTTTCTAGGTCGCTATCACCAGCAGGTGTCCTGTCTGCGCGAAGGCAAGGAGCGGGAAATGCTGCACTACCTGCGTGCCGGTAGCGATAAGCACTCGATCCTCAATATCTACATCTCCAAGTTGATGGGCGGCAAGAAATTCGCTTTCTCAACTTCCACCAACGGCAGCCCGCGCGCCATGGTGCCGGTTGGCAACTACGAAGAGGTCATGCCGCTCGACATTCTTCCAACCCAGCTGCTGCGCTCGCTGATCGTTGGAGATACCGAGGTTGCGCAGAAACTGGGTTGCCTCGAGCTCGATGAAGAAGACCTGGCGTTGTGCACTTACGTCTGTGCCGGCAAGTACGAGTACGGCCCGATCCTGCGAGACAATCTGACCCGTATCGAGAAGGAGGGTTAAGGCATGGGCATTCGCGAATTCCTCGACAAGATCGAGCACAACTTCGAAAAGGGCGGCAAGTACGAGAAGTGGTACGCGCTCTACGAAGCGGCGGACACCTTCCTCTATCGTCCGGGCAGCGTTACCAAGACCACTGCTCATGTGCGTGATGGCATTGACCTGAAGCGGATGATGATTACCGTCTGGCTCTGCACCTTTCCGGCCATGTTCTTTGGTATGTGGAACACCGGTTATCAGGCCAACCTGATCTACGCACAAAGCCCTGATCTGCTTGCTGTACAGGAAGGCTGGCAGTTTGCACTGATCAGTGCGTTGGCGGGTTTCGATCCAACCAGTGCGTGGGATAACTTTATCCAGGGCGCAGCGTACTTCCTGCCGGTTTATGCGGTCACCTTCATCGTCGGTGGCTTCTGGGAAGTACTTTTCGCTTCGATCCGCAAGCATGAGGTCAACGAGGGCTTCTTCGTTACCTCGGTCCTGTTCGCGCTTACGCTGCCGCCTAGCATCCCGCTTTGGCAGGTCGCACTGGGTATCAGCTTCGGTATCGTTATCGGTAAGGAAATCTTTGGCGGCACTGGTAAGAATTTCCTCAACCCTGCTCTGACTGGTCGTGCGTTTCTGTTCTTCGCCTACCCGGCACAAATGTCCGGCGACGCGGTTTGGACTGCAGTCGACGGCTATGCCAGCGCCACTGCTCTTAGCCTCGGTTTTGCCGGTGGCATAGAAAACGTTGTGGAAAGCGGTATCACCTGGATGGACGCCTTTGTCGGCACCATTCATGGTTCGCTGGGCGAAACCAGTACGCTGGCTATCTTCATTGGCGGCGCGGTACTGCTGATGACCAAGATTGCGTCGATGCGTATCGTTGCCGGCACCATGATCGGCATGATCGCACTGAGCTCTTTGTTCAATCTGATCGGTTCGGACAGCAATCCATTGTTCGCCATGCCTTGGTACTGGCACATGGTGGTGGGTGGTTTCGCCTTTGGTCTGATCTACATGACCACCGACCCCGTGTCGGCTGCGATGACCAATACCGGTAAGTGGGTCTATGGCATTTTCATCGGTGTGATGGTGGTGCTGATCCGTGTAGTTAACCCGGCCTTCCCTGAGGGCATGATGCTGGCAATTCTATTTGCCAACCTCTGTGCTCCCTTGATTGACCACTTCGTCATCCAGGCCAATATCAAGCGGAGGCTGGCGCGCAATGTCTAGTCAAAAAGAATCCACTGTCCGTACGCTGATAGTGGCCCTGCTGGTTTGTCTGGTGTGCTCGGTATTTGTTGCCGGTGCGGCTGTCGCATTGCGCCCGACACAGCTGGAGAACCGTCAGCTCGACAAGCAGCGCAGCATTCTGGCGATTGCCGGGCTCGGTGAGGCCGGTATGTCCGGCGCCGAGGTGAAGGCGCTGTATAAAGAGCGCATCGTCGCCAAGCTGGTCAATCTCGAAACTGGCAAGTTCAGCGACGAGTTCGATCCGAATACCTTCGATCCACTGGTTGCTGCGAAGGACCCACAGCTGTCCGATGCACTGCCGCCAGAGCAGGACATCGCTTCGATCAAGCGTCGCGAGAAATATAGCGTCGTGTATATCGTCGAAACCGAGGGAGAGCTGGATACTCTGGTACTGCCGGTGCGTGGCTATGGTCTGTGGTCGACGCTCTACGGTTTCCTTGCCCTTCAGGAGGATCTGAATACCGTGGCGGGCCTCGGCTTCTACCAGCACGGTGAAACACCAGGCCTGGGTGGTGAAGTCGACAATCCCAAGTGGCGCAGCCTCTGGGAAGGCAAGGAGCTGTACAACGAGGATGGAGAGCTGGCGATTCAGATCGTCAAAGGTGGAGTCGATCCGCAGAGCCCGAAAGCCGACCATCAGGTCGATGCACTGGCCGGCGCAACGCTGACCAGTAATGGGGTCAACAATCTGTTGCACTTCTGGCTCGGTGAGAACGGCTTCGGTCCTTTTATCGCTAACCTGCGCGCTGGGGAGGCTTGAGTATGTCGCAACCTACTATTAAGGAAGTCCTGTTAAATCCGGTCTTCAACAACAACCCCATCGGCCTGCAGATCCTCGGGATCTGCTCGGCGTTGGCGGTTACCTCCAACCTGAAGACAGCGTTGGTCATGTCCATCGCGCTGACACTGGTTGTGGCATTCTCCAACCTGTTCATCTCGATGATCCGCAGCCAGATTCCTGGTTCGATCCGCATGATCGTGCAGATGGTGATCATTGCGTCACTGGTTATTCTGGTCGATCAGGTGCTCAAGGCTTACGCGTTCTCCTTGTCCAAGCAGCTCTCGGTCTTCGTCGGTCTGATCATCACCAACTGTATCGTGATGGGTCGGGCCGAGGCGTTTGCCATGCAGAACCCGCCGGTGCTTTCGTTCTTTGACGGGCTCGGCAACGGCCTGGGTTACAGCGCCATGCTGATCGCGCTCGGGATCATTCGCGAGCTGTTCGGTGCGGGTAAATTGATGGGCTACACCATTCTTCCGGTCGTCAATGACGGTGGCTGGTATCTGCCGAATGGCCTGCTGTTGTTGCCGCCTTCTGCGTTCTTCCTGATCGGTCTGTTCATATGGGGCATCCGTAGCTGGAAGCGGGAGCAGGTCGAGAAGCCGTCCTTCAAGATGGCGCCTCAGGTCTCGAACAAGGAGGCTTATTAATGGAACACTACATCAGCCTGTTCGTCCGTGCCGTGTTCATCGAGAACATGGCCCTAGCGTTCTTCCTTGGCATGTGTACCTTCATCGCAATCTCGAAGAAGGTCGAAACGGCTATCGGTCTGGGTATCGCGGTCATCGTGGTGCAGGCCATCACCGTTCCAGCCAACAACCTGATCTACACCTACCTGCTGAAGGCCGGTGCGTTGTCCTGGGCTGGCCTGCCGGAAGTCGATTTGAGCTTCCTCGGCCTGCTGAGCTACATCGGCGTAATCGCGGCGATCGTTCAGATCCTGGAGATGACCCTCGACAAGTACGTACCCAGCCTCTACAACGCGCTGGGCGTGTTCCTGCCGTTGATCACCGTGAACTGCGCCATCATGGGTGGCACGCTGTTCATGGTAGAGCGCGATTACAACCTGGCTGAAAGTGTGGTCTATGGCATGGGTTCGGGGTTGTCCTGGGCGCTTGCTATCGCCTTGCTTGCCGGGATTCGCGAAAAGCTCAAGTACAGCGATGTGCCGGAAGGCCTTCAGGGCCTCGGGATCACCTTCATCACCATCGGACTGATGTCGCTGGGCTTCATGTCTTTCTCTGGCGTACAGCTGTAAGGACGGGATGAACTGATGAGTTACGAAATTTTCCTCGCCATCGGCATGTTCACCGCCATCGTGCTTGCACTGGTTGTGATCATCCTCGCGGCGCGCGCCAAGCTGGTCTCCAGCGGCGACGTGAGCATCGAGATCAACGGCGAACGCACCATTACGGTCCCTGCTGGCGGCAAATTGCTGCAAACCTTGGCGGCCAACAATATCTTCCTGTCGTCTGCCTGCGGCGGCGGTGGTACCTGCGCGCAGTGCAAGTGCATCGTCGAAAGCGGTGGCGGCGAGATGCTGCCGACGGAGGAGTCTCACTTCACCCGTCGTGAAGCTGGGGAAGGCTGGCGCTTGTCCTGTCAGACGCCGGTCAAGGCAAACATGCAGATCGAAGTCCCGGAAGAAGTGTTCGGCGTCAAGAAATGGGAATGCACGGTTCTGTCCAACCCCAACGTGGCGACCTTCATCAAGGAACTCACCTTGAAGCTGCCGGAAGGCGAGAACGTAGACTTCCGTGCGGGTGGTTATGTGCAGCTGGAATGCCCGCCTCATGAAGTCCGTTACAAGGACTTCGATATCCAGGAGGAATATCGCGGCGACTGGGACAAGTTCAACCAATGGAAGTATGTGTCGAAGGTCGAGGAGACTGTGATTCGTGCGTACTCCATGGCGAACTACCCGGAGGAAGTGGGGCTGGTGAAGTTCAATATCCGTATCGCTTCGCCACCCCCAGGCAAAGATGATCTGCCGCCTGGCCAGATGTCCTCCTGGGTCTTCAGCCTGAAGCCTGGTGACAAAGTGACGGTGTACGGACCGTTCGGCGAGTTCTTCGCCAAAGACACCGACGCGGAAATGGTCTTCATCGGCGGCGGTGCGGGTATGGCGCCCATGCGTTCTCACATCTTCGACCAGCTCAAGCGTTTGAAATCCAAGCGCAAGATGAGTTTCTGGTACGGCGCGCGCTCGATGCGCGAGGCCTTCTACGTCGAAGAATACGATCAGCTGCAATCCGAAAACGACAACTTCCAGTGGCATCTTGCATTGTCCGACCCGCAACCTGAAGACAACTGGGAAGGTCCGACTGGCTTCATTCACAACGTGCTGTACGAGAACTATCTGAAGGACCATCCGGCGCCTGAGGATTGTGAGTTCTACATGTGCGGCCCGCCAATGATGAACGCCTCGGTGATCAAGATGCTCACCGACCTCGGCGTCGAACCGGAGAACATCCTTCTCGACGACTTCGGCGGATAGTATGACCCATGCGTTACTTCAGCCCGTCATCGTTGCCGCCCTGGCGGCAGCCCTGACGGGCTGTCTGTTTCAGGACAAGGTAGAAAGTTTCGGCGGGCCCACCATGGGCAGCACTTATTCTGTGAAGTATGTGGCCGATGACGCCGCTGTTTCCAAAGAGCAGTTGCGAGACGAGACGGAGGCAATTCTGGCCAAGATCGACAGCCAGATGTCGACCTACCGTGCCGACTCGGATATCGAGACGTTCAATGCGCTACCCCCCGGCGCGTGCATGGCCATGCCCGGCGAGGTTCTTGAGCTTTTTCGCGCCGGCCAGCAGCTCTCGAAGGAAAGCGCAGGCGCTTTTGATCTGACGGTAGAACCCTTGCTTGATCTCTGGGGCTTCGGTCCCCATGGAACCGGCGAGCGGGTGCCTTCTGCCGACGAGATCGCCGCGGCTCGAGAAAACATGGGGCATCAGCATATTCGGATTGATGGCGAACAGCTTTGCAAGGATGTAGCCGTACAGGTTGATTTCAATAGCATCGCTGCCGGCTACGCAGTGGAACGGGTAACCGCCAACCTGGAGGCTTCCGGCGTTCGTCGTTACCTCGTCGAGATCACTGGAGAGCTCAAAGCGCTTGGCCGTAAGCCCGATGGGGCGCCCTGGCGAATTGCAATCGAGGCGCCGCATGACAATGAGCGAGTAGCCCAGCGGATTGTCGAGCTCAATGGCTATGGAGTGTCCACGTCAGGCGACTATCGCAACTATTTCGAGCGTGACGGCAAGCGTTATTCGCATACGCTTGATCCGGTAACCGGCGCGCCGATCGATCATCACCTGGCCGCCGTGACGGTTGTCGATCGCTCGACATTGAGGGCAGATGGGTTGTCTACTGTATTAATGGTGCTCGGCCCCGAGCGTGGTCTGGCGTACGCGACGGAGCGAGACATTGCGGCGTTCTTCGTAATTCGTGAAGGACAGGAATTCATTAGCAAAAGCACTGAGGCCTTTGATGAGCTATTCGGTGTGGGAGTAGGCGAATGACTTGGTTAATCGTTTTTCTGGTCATGTTGCTGGTGGTGTTCGGCATGTCCATCGGCGTGATCATGGGTCGAAAGCCCATCGCCGGCTCCTGCGGGGGCATTGCCAATCTTGGCATCGAAAAAGAGTGTTCGATTTGCGGCGGGAGCCGTGAGAAGTGTGAAGAAGTCAATGAACAGGCGAGCCACGGTGATAAAGCAGATCTCGCGTACGACGCGACCAGACGCTGACAGCCGACTTGATCGAAAGCTCGGGATATTCAGTGTCCCGAGCGTTGGTCTTTGCATGCAAGGTCGAGGCAAACCGTCCACCGGCGCAATGAGCCACTTGGCGGCGCGCCGATAAGCAACTTCCGCTACCCGGTTTCCCGAATTCGTTAACAGCGGCAGGGCTGCCTGCTGCCTGGTCTGGGGTGAATATGGCTGTCTACAATTACGATGTGGTGATATTGGGCTCGGGCCCTGCCGGCGAAGGCGCGGCGATGAACGCGGTCAAGGCCGGGCGCAAGGTCGCTGTGGTCGACAGCAGGCCTCACGTGGGTGGTAACTCGACCCATCTGGGTACCATCCCGTCCAAAGCGCTGCGCCACTCGGTACGGCAGATCATGCAGTACAACACCAACCCTTTGTTTCGTCAGATCGGTGAGCCTCGTTGGTTTTCGTTTCCCGACGTCCTGAAGAGTGCCGAAAGCGTAATTGCCAAGCAGGTCACCTCCCGTACGGGCTATTACGCGCGTAACCGAATTGATATCTTCTTTGGCACCGCCAGCTTTGCTGACGAGCAGACCGTGGAAGTGGTCAGTGCTAACGGGATGGTTGAAACTCTGGTTGCCAACCAGTTCATCATCGCGACTGGATCTCGTCCCTATCGCCCTGATGATGTCGACTTTTCTCACCCGCGTGTCTACGACAGCGACACTATTCTCACCTTGAGCCATACCCCGCGTCGTCTGATTATCTACGGGGCAGGCGTGATCGGTTCCGAGTACGCATCGATCTTCAGCGGCCTCGGTGTGCTGGTTGACTTGATCGACAATCGTGACCAGCTGCTCAGCTTCCTCGATGACGAGATTTCCGATGCGCTCAGCTATCACCTGCGCAACAACAACGTGCTTATCCGTCATAACGAGGAGTATGAGCGCGTTGAGGGTGTGGACAACGGCGTGATCCTGCATCTGAAGTCGGGCAAGAAGATCAAGGCCGATGCCTTCCTCTGGTGTAACGGTCGAACCGGCAATACCGACAAGCTCGCCTTGGAAAATATCGGCCTTAAAGTCAACAGCCGCGGTCAGATCAAAGTCGACGAGCATTACCGCACTGATGTCGGCAACATCTATGCGGCGGGCGACGTAATCGGTTGGCCATCACTGGCGAGCGCCGCTTACGACCAGGGGCGTTCTGCGGCGGGCAGTATCGTGGAGAACGACAGCTGGCGTTTCGTCGATGATGTGCCTACCGGTATCTACACCATTCCGGAGATCAGTTCGATCGGCAAGAACGAGCGTGAACTGACTGAAGCGAAGGTGCCGTACGAGGTGGGCAAAGCGTTCTTCAAGGGCATGGCACGTGCGCAGATTTCAGCCGAGCCGGTCGGTATGCTGAAAATCCTGTTCCATCGCGAGACGCTGGCGGTACTGGGTGTGCATTGCTTTGGCTATCAGGCTTCGGAAATTGTCCATATTGGCCAGGCGATCATGAACCAGCCGGGCGAGGCAAACACCCTTAAGTATTTCATCAATACAACCTTCAACTACCCGACCATGGCCGAGGCCTACCGCGTCGCCGCCTTCGACGGGCTAAACCGGCTTTTTTGAGCGGCTCCGACCGGTGGCCTGAGCCGGTCGGGGAAGATACACGAGGGTGGCGTTGGCCAAATCGGGAAAGTTTTTAGGGCAGGATTTCAGGCCGCCAGTGATGGCGGCCTTGCTTTACGCGTTGCGTAGCGTCGTCACGGCGAGGCCGGGATAGTCGGTGATCAGGCTGTCAACACCGAAATCTGCAAGTCGACGCATCAAGCCCGGATCGTTCACCGTCCAGACCGAGACGTGCAGGCCAAGTTGACGCGCTTTGGCGATTCGCTCAGGCGTGCATAGGGTCCACTTCAGTGCCAATAGCGAGCAATCATATTGCTTGGCCACTTTCAGCGGGTCGAGCCAGGCATATTCGGCGACCAGGCCGCAGGAAAGCTCAGGTGTCAGTCGTTTCAAGGCGCGCAGTACCTCTCGCGAACCTGATGTCACGGTGACCCGGTCAAGCAAACCATGACGTTCGGCTAGCGCTTTAATCGCCAATACGGAGCGCGCGGCGCGAACGCGCGAAGCACTTTTAACTTCCAGCTGCCAGTGGTCGAATTCGCACTGTTCGAACAGCTCTTCTAGGCGCGGTATGGGGCATGGCTGTTTCCAGCTGGGGCCTCCCTGGCGCGCGTCGTATTGGGTCAGTTCTTCTGCATCATGCTCGACGACCTTGCCGCGTCTTCCTGTGGTGCGCTTGAGCGTCGGGTCATGGATGACCATCAGCTCACCATCTTTGGAAAGATGCAGGTCGAGTTCGCAGCGACGAACGCCGTGAGCGAGGCACTGTTTGAAACTGGCCAGGGTGTTTTCAGGCGCCTCACCCTTTGCGCCGCGGTGGCCATAGATTAGCGTCACGGTTGTCTCTCTGGTTGTGATGACGAAGGATGTTGGGGATGGACAACGCTGTCGATCACCCGGTTACCCTCGAAATAGACGGAAAAGTCGCGGTAATCCCAGCGAGTGATCGGTGGCTGTCCAACAGCCGGGTGTTCCTCATCGGCCAGACCGAAATGATCAAGCACATCGATTTTCGCGTCCCCGCGGCTGGGGAGCGGGAGGTTGACCAGGCCTTGCTGGCCGAGCGGGATCTTGATGTCTTCAGCGTTTGCAGGCGCGTTAAGGCTGGTAATCAGCAGTAGCAGCAGAAGAGGGCGCATCAATCAGGTTCCTTGCGAGCTTTCACGAGCTAGGCGTCGTTCCGCCGCCTGTTTCTGCAGGATATGTCGTGCAAGCAGTTGTCGCTGTGCATCAGTCAGCGCTTCGAAGGACGTTCCGATCGCAAATTGCCCGCTCTCGAGGGCTTGGCAGCTCGCCACGCGTGCGGTTAGCAACATACCCAGGCCTTGGGGCATCAGCGCCAGTTTCAGCAGCCAGGTCGAGCCCACGTCAAGCGGTTGGTCGTTGACGAAACTGATGCCGCCTTCTGACAGTACGGTGGCGCGTGCAGGCCCGAGGTCTTGCAGTAGATCCTGAGCGAGCGCCTGGCCAATCAAGTCGATACGCTTGTTCTGTACCTTGAGGTAATTGGCCAGAGTACGGTTGCCTTCGGCTATCTGACGCAGCAGATGCTGTGCTTCGAAGTCTAACTGGTGAAGTTCGCCGAGCAATGCGAACCGTTGCGTCGAACCCGCGCCTGAGACTGTTTCGGCGTGTTCCGGCGGCAGGATTTCCAGTGCGATCATGTCCTCGATACGATAGTATTCGCGGCGATCATCAGTGTCTTCTATGGGCATGTCGATCCCTGAGCTGCAGTGATGGCTTGAGTGTATCAGGCCGCTTGGCGTCGTCATTCAGCTTGTTATTTCCCGCCAGCGAAAGCGAACCCAACGATTTATGTTCAGACCGCTGTCCGTGTATATCGGGGCGCGCTACACACGCGCCAGACGTCGCAGCCTCTTCGTCTCCTTCATCTCCTTCACGTCCATGATCGGGCTGGCGCTCGGTGTGCTGGTCATGATTGTCGTGCTATCGGTGATGAATGGATTCGATCATGAAATGCGCAGTCGCGTATTGGGCATGGTGCCTCACGCTACCGTCGAAAGCTCAACCCCAATCGACGACTGGCGGACCGTGGCCAAGCAGCTCATGAAGCATCCTCAAGTCGCTGCTGTTGCTCCGTTCATACAGATGCAAGGACTGCTGACTCATCGCGGGCAGGTCAGCAAAATATTGATCAACGCTGTGGACCCGGTTATCGAGCCGAAAGTATCCATAGTGGGTCAATTCTTTCGTGAGGGTGCGTTGGCTGAGCTGGCGCCCGGTGAGTTCGGCATTGTTATCGGTGATAAGGCCGCCAGCACCTTGGGCGTAGCTGTCGGCGACAAGGTCACCTTCGTGGCCCCTGAGGTCACCGTTACGCCGGCTGGGGTATTCCCTCGCATGAAGCGATTCACCGTCCGCGGTATCTTTCATGTGGGGGCGGGCGAGATTGATGGTCATGTGGCCATGGCCAACATCTCCGATCTGGCACGACTGCATCGCTGGCAGCCGGATCAGGTTCAGGGGCTGCGCCTGCGTTTCGTCGATTTGTTCCAGGCCCCGCGCATTGCCTGGGAGCTGGCGGGCCAGCTGGGTGATGAGTTCTATTCGCGCGATTGGACCCGCACCCACGGAAACCTTTATCAGGCGATCCGTATGGAAAAGGCCATGATCGGCCTGCTGCTGCTGCTAATCGTCGCGGTGGCAGCCTTCAATATCATTTCGACGCTGGTGATGGTTGTGACCGATAAGCGTGGCGATATCGCGATACTGCGAACGCTTGGCGCGACGCCGCGGCAGATCATGGCGATCTTCATGGTCCAGGGCACCGTGATTGGTGTCGTGGGTACACTGGTGGGTGCGTTGCTGGGCATCTTCGCGGCGCTCAATGTCAGTAGCTGGGTCGCCGCGCTAGAGCGGCTGATCGGGCACAAGTTTCTCAGTGCAGACGTGTATTTCATCGACTATCTGCCGTCTCGACTGATGATCGTCGACGTGGTTCAGGTCTGCGCAGCAGCATTGATTCTCAGCTTTTTCGCCACCCTGTATCCGGCGTGGCGTGCGGCCCGGACGCAACCGGCCGAGGCGTTACGATATGAGTGAGTTGTCTATGAATGAACGGTCTGCGAACGAGGCTGCGGTACTGAGCTGCCGCAACCTGGGCAAACGCTACGAACAGGGACCGGAGTCGGTCAGTGTGCTTTCTGGTCTCGAGCTGGAGCTGTTTCCAGGCCAGCGGGTCGCTATCGTGGGTACTTCCGGTTCCGGCAAGAGCACGCTGCTCAACCTGCTTGGCGGGCTGGATACGCCTAGCGACGGGAGCGTCTGGCTGGCTGGAGAAGAACTCTCTGCGCTCAGCGAAAAGGATCGCGGCCTGTTACGTAATCGTGCGCTTGGCTTCGTCTATCAGTTCCATCATCTGCTGCCTGAATTCAGTGCTTTGGAAAATGTTTGCATGCCGCTGCTGATCGGCAAAACGCCGATACCGGAAGCGCGCAAGCGGGCCAGCGAACTGTTGCAGCGTGTCGGACTGGGCCATCGACTCGCGCATAAGCCTTCAGAGCTGTCCGGGGGAGAGCGTCAGCGCGTGGCGATCGCCCGTGCGCTGGCGAACCGTCCGGCGCTGGTGCTGCTCGATGAGCCAACCGGCAACCTTGATCACCATACTGCTCAAGGGATTCAGGATCTCATGCTGGAGTTGAGCAGCTCACTGCGTACGGCCTTTCTTGTTGTCACCCACGATCCGCAACTGGCGGGGCAGATGGATCACATATTGCGTCTGGAAGATGGTCGGTTGGTGGCTGGTTAATGTTCAGGCCACTCAGTATCTTCATTGGCAGCCGCTACACGCGGGCCAAACGTCGAAACCATTTCATTTCATTCATTTCTCTGACGTCCATGATTGGCTTGTCGCTGGGTGTGCTGGCGATGATCATCGTGCTGTCCGTCATGAACGGATTCCAGCGAGAAATGAGCAACCGCATCCTGGGCATGGTGCCGCACGCCGTGATTGCCGGTAACGGGCGGCCAGTGGATGACTGGCAATCGCTGGCCCAGCAGCTGCAGGAGCACCCCGGGGTGCTCGGCACGGCACCAATCACCCAGCTTGAAGGCATGCTTTCCTACAGGGGCTTGATGCAGCCGATTGAAATCAAAGGCATCGATCCAAAGGCTGAAAGTGAAGTGTCGATCCTTGGCACGAAGATGGTCGCTGGCAGCCTTGATGACCTTGAGCCTGGAGAATCAGGCGTGATCCTCGGGTTGATGACCGCGCGTCGCTTTGGTCTGAAGCTGAGCGATAAGATCACCCTTATCGTGCCTGAGCTCAGCGATGCGCCTGGCGGTATCACGCCACGAATGCAGCGCCTGAACGTCGTTGGGGTATTCAAAGTCGGTGCTGAGCTGGATGGCAGTCTGGCAATGATTCACCGAGCAGATGCCGCTCAGATTCTTCGTTGGCAGCCGAATCAGGTCGAAGGCGTCAGGGTCAGGCTGGCAGATCTCTATCGGGCGCCCCAGATCGCAAGCGAGCTTGTCGCCGGGCTAGGTGAGGGGTACCGCGGCGAGGACTGGTCACTTACCCAGGGCAGCTTGTTCAGTGCGATGAAAATGGAAAAGACCATGATCGGTCTGCTGCTTTTGCTGATCGTGGCGGTCGCAG
This sequence comes from Stutzerimonas tianxiuensis, assembly GCF_053470365.1. Taxonomy (NCBI): domain Bacteria; kingdom Pseudomonadati; phylum Pseudomonadota; class Gammaproteobacteria; order Pseudomonadales; family Pseudomonadaceae; genus Stutzerimonas; species Stutzerimonas tianxiuensis. Next base: position 175,932 of record NZ_JBPVWS010000006.1, read on the forward strand.
CGTTCAATATCATCGCCACGTTGATCATGGTGGTCGCCGACAAACGAGCGGATATCGCGATTCTGCGTACCTTGGGTGCAACGCCTCGGCAGATCATGGCGATCTTCATGGTGCAGGGCAGCATCATCGGTCTGACCGGGACCCTGATAGGGACCGTGCTAGGGGTGATCGGCGCCATGAACGTGAGCGCTCTCGTATCCTGGCTGGAAAAGGTGTCGGGACAGCACATCTTCAGTTCGGATGTGTATTTCATCAGCACCTTGCCGTCTGAACTGCGGCTGCAAGATGTCTTGCTGGTCACCTTGGCGGCACTGCTGCTGAGTTTTCTGGCGACGGTCTATCCCGCTTGGCGGGCCGCGCAGACACAGCCGGCCGAAGCGCTGCGCTACGAGTAGGTGATGATGTCAGCGGCGGTCCATCTGCCGCTTGCGCCAACTGCGACCGACCCACCAGCGCCAGTAACTCTGCGTGGCTACGTAGCCTAGTATCGCTACTACGATTCCGACGACAAAAGAGCCGAGGAACAGGGGCTGCCAGTGGCTATCGAGCATCTGGCGCACCCAGGCAAGGCTGAGTTCCATCGGCATCGGGGAAACCGGCGTGTCCATCAGCCAGGCACCTACCTTGTAGTTGCAGTAAAAGACCGGCGGCATCGTCAGTGGATTGGTGAGCCAGACCAGACCCACGGCGATCGGCAAGTTCGCTCGTGCCGGCACGGCGCACAGCGCGGCCACCAGCATCTGCAACGGCATCGGGATCATGGCCCAGAACAAGCCAATGGCCATTGCCCTGGAAACTGAATGCCGATTGAGATGGAGCAGGTTGGGGTCGTGAGTCAACGTGCCGAGAAACCGCAAAGACTTGTGAGCCTTTAGACGGTCGGGGTGCGGCATGTAGCGTTTGAAAAAACGACGCGGCATGAAGGTTCTCTGGCGGGGTGAAGCGCGCTGATTATGCCTGAAACGAGACCCGGCGCTGAGAGGAGTTTGTGACATAAATTCTACACTGTGAGCACCGACAGGACGTCGGTCAGGCTATGGGGCGCGGCATCTGGGTTGTCCAGACGGGCCCGTCGCTGGAAAGGACTCCGGGAGATCCAATGCGTGCAGCGATGCTGGCGCTGGCAGCAGGCCTTCTGCTACTGCGTTTTTTACCGCAATTGCCGCCCGTCTCGGTGTTGCCATTCGTATTGGCGGCGGGGCTGGCCTTATTGCCGTTCCGCTGGCGAGCGGTCGGCTGCTTTCTCTGCGGGTTTGCGTGGGCCTGTCACAGTGCCCAGGACGCTTTGGACGACCGCCTTGCGGTCGAGCTTGATGGCCGAACGTTCTGGCTGGAAGGCATGGTAAGCGGTCTGCCGGATGTTCGCGGTGGTGTGGTGCGCTTTGAGCTGGTCGATATAACGTCCCGGCACAGCGGCCTTCCGTCCCGGCTTCGCCTTGCGTGGTACGGCGGTCCAGTGATGCAGGCAGGGGAGCGATGGCGGCTCGCTGCCAAACTAAAAAGGCCGCGAGGCTTGGTCAATCCTCATCCATTCGATTACGAGGCCTGGCTTCTGGCTCGGCGAATCGGTGCCAGCGGTACGATCAAAGCCGGAGAGCGCTTGTCGGCGGCTGAGGGGGAGCTGGCATGGCGCGACCAGCTGCGGCAGCGTTTGCTGGCGGTTGATGCTCAGGGACGCTCCGGCGCCCTCGCGGCATTGGTGGTAGGCGATGACAGCGGTCTCTCCACCGCCGACTGGCGCGTTCTCCAGGGCACCGGGACCGTTCATCTGATGGTCATCTCAGGCCAGCATATAGGCATGCTTGCCGGCTTGCTCTATGGCCTGGTCGCGTTGTTAGTGCGTTGGGGCGTCTGGCCGCGTCGAATCGCCTGGTTGCCCTGCGCTTGCGGTTTGGCATTGGCTGGTTCGCTTGGCTACGGTTGGCTGGCAGGCTTTGATGTACCGGTCCAGCGAGCGCTGGTAATGGTCACCCTGGTGCTTCTGTGGCGTTTGCGGTATCGGCAGCTCGGTGTCTGGTTGCCGCTATTGATCGCGCTCAATGGCGTCCTGCTTCTGGACCCGCTGGTCGGGCTGCAGTCGGGGTTCTGGTTGTCTTTTTTTGCAGTGGCGCTGCTTGCCCTGGTATTTCGTGGTCGGCTTGGCAGCTGGCGTTGGTGGCGCGCATTAGGACGCGCACAGTGGGGCATGGCTCTGGGTCTATTGCCGATCTTGCTGGTGCTTGGCTTGCCGGTCAGCCTGAGCGGACCTATCGCCAACCTCTTTGCAGTGCCTCTAGTCAGCGCGGTCATCGTACCCCTGTCGTTGCTGGGCACGGTCCTGTTATGGCTGCCAGGCGCTGGCGAGTCGCTGCTATGGATCGCCGGCGGGCTGTTGGCAATACTTTTTGACGTACTGCAGTGGCTTGCTGACTGGCAGCCCGCCTGGCTGCCGGCATCATTGCCAGTCTGGGCTTGGCTGCTGGTTGCGCTTGGAGTGCTGCTGACTCTGCTGCCCTCCGGAATCCCTTTCCGGGCACTGGGTCTGGTGCTTCTTCTGCCGTTACTGTTTCCTCCCACCAATGAGCCCCCGGATGGGCGGGCGGACATCTGGTTGCTCGATGTGGGTCAGGGGCTGGCTGTGCTGGTGCGCACGCATCAGCATGCGCTGCTGTATGACGCAGGCCCGCGATATGGTGACTTCGACCTCGGTGAACGGGTGGTATCGCCGTCTTTGCGCGCGCTCGGCGTCAGCGATCTAGATCTGCTGCTTCTCAGTCATGCCGATAGCGACCATGCGGGTGGCGCATCGGCGATTCAGCGACAGATGCCAGCTGGACGGGTAGTCAGTGGCGAGCTGGACGGACTGCCTGCTTCCTTAGGCGCCGAGAGCTGCCGCTCCGGCGAAGCCTGGGAATGGAATAGAGTCCGCTTCACGCTTTGGCAATCACCGCAGGCCATGGATGGAAATCAGGCCTCCTGCGTGCTGTTGATCGAGGCGAACGGCGAACGTTTGCTGCTCACCGGGGACATTGACGCGGAAACTGAGAATTTGCTGCTGGCGAGCGGCCTGCAGCTCGACGTCGACTGGTTGCTGGTGCCGCATCACGGCAGCCGCAGCTCCTCTTCCGCTGCATTCATCGAGGCAACAGGAGCCCAGCATGCGCTGGTCTCACGCAGCTTGCATAACGCATTTGGTCATCCTCATCCAGATGTGGTGCGGCGGCTGCAGGCGGCTGGAGCGCAGCTCCATGATACGGCTGAGCAGGGTGCAATGCGGATTCGCCTAGGCGGTTTCGAGCCTGAACGAGGATTACGTGCAGAGCAGCGATTCTGGCGGGAAAAATGAGAACCGGGGCCGTCGGCGGGCTGGCGGCCCTATGCTAGAGTGGCGCCACTTTTTCGAGGGGGATTCATCTCGTGTGGGAGCTGGTTAAAGCGGGCGGCTGGATAATGCTGCCAATCATCCTGTGTTCCATCGCGGCCGCCGGTATCGTTGCCGAAAGACTGTGGACGCTCCGGCCTAGTCGAGTGACTCCACCGCACCTGCTTGGCCGGGTATGGAAATGGATCAAGGACAAGAAGCTCAGCAACCAGAAGCTCAAAGAGCTGCGCGCCGACTCGCCGCTGGGCGAGATCTTGGCTGCTGGTCTGGCTAACTCCAAGCATGGTCGGGAGATCATGAAAGAGTGTATAGAGGAAGCAGCCGCGCGCGTTGTCCATGACCTGGAGCGCTACCTCAATGCCCTGGGTACGATTGCCGGTATCGCCCCGTTGCTCGGGCTTCTTGGTACGGTGCTGGGCATGATCGAAATTTTCAGTGCCTTCATGGGCTCCGGTATGGCCAACGCGCCGTTGCTCGCAGCGGGCATTTCCAAGGCGTTGATTACCACCGCAGCGGGTCTGATGGTTGGCATCCCGGCACTGTTCTTCCATCGCTTCCTCTTGCGCCGTGTCGAAGAGCTAGTGGTCGGCATGGAACAGGAAGCGATCAAGCTGGTTGAAGTGGTACAGGGTGACCGTGACGTCGACCTAGGAGAGGGCAAGGCGTGAAGTTTCGTCGCAAGGCGCGGGAAAACGTCGACATCGGCCTGGCCCCGCTGATTGATGTGGTGTTCATCCTGCTGCTGTTCTTCGTGGTGACGACTACCTTTACTCGCGAAACCCAGCTCCAGGTTGATCTTCCTGAAGCGGCGAGCGGTGTGCCACCGCAGGAAAGTGAGCAGAAGCGGCTGGAGGTTGTTATCGACGTCAATGGCAACTTCAGTCTCAACGGCAAGGCGCTGATCAAGCATGATCTGAACACCTTGATGGCGGCGCTCAGCAAGGAATCGGGCGGCGATACGAGTTGGCCGATGATCATCAGTGCCGATGGCAAAACTCCGCACCAGGCGGTTATTACCGCCATGGATGCGGCCGGGAAGCTGGGCTTCGCGCATCTGCGCATCACTACCGTTGAGGCCCAACCGGAGCCCTAATGTCCTTTGCTGATCGCCTCCAGCGGGCCTGGTACGAAGGGCATCCTGCCTTGGCGCTGCTCGCACCACTGGAAATGCTCTACCGGCGCGTGGTGACCGATAAGCGGAAGCGGTTCATGGATGGTTTGAGCGACTGCTATCGCTCGCCGGTGCCTGTGGTGGTGGTTGGCAATATCACCGTTGGCGGCACCGGCAAGACCCCCTTGATTCTCTGGCTCATCGAGCACTGTCAGCGACGGGGCCTGAGAGTTGGTGTCGTCAGCCGTGGTTACGGTGCCAGGCCACCCGAGTATCCGTGGCGAGTTGAGCCCGAACATTCGGCGGCCGAGGCTGGCGACGAGCCTTTATTGATCGCGCAGCGGACAAACGTACCGGTGATGATCGATCCTGATCGCTCCCGCGCGGTTCGTAAATTGCTTGAACTCGAGTCGCTGGATCTGATTCTTTCCGATGATGGGCTGCAGCATTACCGGTTGGCTCGCGACCTGGAGCTAGTCCTTATCGACGCGGCGCGCGGTCTGGGTAACCAGCGCTGCCTACCCGCAGGCCCACTGCGAGAGCCACTGGAGCGACTAGACTCGGTCGATGCGGTGCTGGTCAACGGCACGCTGACGGACAGTCCCTCTGGTTTTGGATTCGCCCTACAGCCATCAAAACTCATCGAGCTAAGCACTGGGCAGGTCAGGTCGCTCGATCATTTTCCGTCGGGCCAGCAGATGCACGCAGTTGCTGGAATAGGCAATCCACAGCGTTTCTTCGCCACGCTTGAGGCGCTACACTGGCGACCGATTCCGCATGCCTTCGCCGATCACGCCCGCTATAGCCTGGAGCAGCTGAGTTTCAGTCCAGAGCTACCCTTGGTGATGACCGAAAAGGATGCGGTCAAATGCCGGGCTTTCGCGCTGCCAGGCTGGTGTTATCTCCAAGTTCAGGCCGAGCCTTCCGCAGCGTTCGTCGCCTGGTTTGATGCCCAGCTGGACAGTTTGCTGCCGCCCGTTCATCTCTAAGTCGCCCGATCTGCCTGGTGCAGTCGGCTGCACCCAAGGACTGCGCCATGGACACCAAACTGCTCGATATCCTTGCCTGCCCGCTCTGTAAGGGGCCGCTGAAGCTGGCCGATGACAAGTCCGAACTGATCTGCAAGGCCGACGGCATGGCCTTTCCGGTCCGGGATGGCATTCCGGTGATGCTCGAAAGCGAAGCCCGCACCCTTGACGTGGATGAGCGTCTGGACAAATGACTAACGCTTATACCGTCGTGATCCCGGCGCGTTACGCATCCACCCGCCTTCCAGGCAAACCCCTGCAGGACATTGCTGGTAAACCCATGATCCGTCACGTATGGGAGCAGGCCTGCAGGAGCGGCGCGCAGCGGGTGGTGATCGCCACGGACGATCAGCGCATTCTGCAGGCTTGCGAAGGCTTCGGTGCACACGCATTGCTGACCCGGGTCGACCATAACTCGGGTACTGATCGGCTTGCCGAGGTGGCGGACAAGCTGGGTCTTGCGGCTGATGCGATAGTTGTCAACGTACAGGGCGATGAGCCATTGATCCCACCGTCGGTGATCGACCAGGTTGCGTTCAATCTGGCTGCGCACCCCGAAGCGGCTATCGCCACACTGGCGGAGTCAATCAGTGATCCGCACGCGCTCTTCAACCCGAACGTAGTAAAGGTGCTGAGCGATATCAATGGCCTCGCACTGACCTTCAGCCGTGCGCCGTTGCCGTGGGCTCGTGACGAATTCGCGCGTGATCCTGATGCGCTTCCGAGCGATGTTCCGTACCGTCGGCACATCGGCATCTATGCCTACCGCGCTGGGTTCTTAGCTGACTTTGTGGCTTGGGGCCCATGCTGGCTGGAGAATACCGAGTGCCTCGAGCAGTTACGTGCGCTATGGCACGGCAAACGCATCCACGTCGCCGATGCGGTCGAGGCACCTCCGGCAGGGGTCGATACCGCCGAAGACCTCGAGCGAGTTCGCAAGCTGCTTGGTGCTTAACGTGAAGGTCCTGTTCGTTTGCATGGGCAACATATGCCGATCTCCCACCGCTGAGGCGGTGTTTCGCAAATGCGTAGAGAAGCTCGGGATGGATGACCGAGTCACCGTCGATTCGGCTGGAACCGGTAATTGGCATGTTGGCAAAGGGCCAGACTCGCGTGCTTGTACGGCGGCCGCGAGGCGAGGCTATGACCTCACGGCGCTACGGGCGCGCCAGGTCTCCGTGGACGATTTTCAGCATTTTGATCTGATACTGGCGATGGACCAGGATAATCTGGATCGGCTGCATACCATGCGTCCTGCAGCCTGCAATGCAGAGCTTGACCTGTTTCTGCGTCGATACGGATTAAGCAAGGATGCCGTCCCTGATCCGTATTATGGCGGCGAGGACGGTTTCGAGCAGGTGCTCGATCTGATTGAGGATGGCGCTGCCCAATTGCTCAATGAGATCAGAGGGCGTCAATGAGCCTTCAACTCGAACAGGGTCGCTCCCTCAAGGCCTTGAACACCTTTGCTGTCGAAGCCCGTGCTACCTACTTCACTGAGGCGCACGACGATCAGGCAGTAATCGAAGCGATCTATGAAGCCCGCCGCCTTGATGTTCCGCTATGGATACTGGGTGGAGGTAGCAATCTGGTATTGACCGGGGACGTAGACGCCCTGGTGCTGCGCATGGCGAGCCGCGGTGTTCGAGTCCTCGAAGATGACGGCAAGCGGGTAGTGATCGAGGCGGAGGCTGGCGAGCCCTGGCATCCATTCGTGTTGCGTAGCTTGGAGCTGGGGTTGGCTGGACTGGAAAACCTCAGCCTGATCCCCGGTACGGTGGGTGCTGCGCCAATCCAGAATGTTGGCGCATACGGTGTCGAGATCAAGGATGTCTTCGCTGGGCTGACCGCACTGGACCGCCAAACAGGCAATCTGGTTGAGTTTGATCTGGATACCTGCGAATTTTCCTACCGCGACAGCCTGTTCAAACGTCAGGCCGGACGCTATGTAATACTTCGGGTGCGATTTGTGCTTCGCAGGGCTGCGGTGCTCAGTCTCGAATATGGCCCCCTCCGGCAGTGGCTGCAGCAGCACGACGTCCACTCACCGACACCTACGGACGTCAGTCGCGCAATCTGTTCGATTCGTAGTGAAAAGCTGCCGGATCCCAGGGTCCTCGGAAATGCTGGCAGTTTTTTCAAGAACCCATTGATTCCTCAATCGACTGCTGATGCCTTGCTAGCGCAATACCCCAGCCTGGTCGCGTTTCCGCAGCCCGACGGGCAGGTCAAGCTCGCCGCCGGCTGGCTAATCGAGCGCGCAGGCTGGAAAGGCTATCGGGAAGGGGATGTGGGTGTTCATAGCCTGCAGGCTTTAGTGCTTGTCAACTACGGTCAGGCGACCGGCCAACAAATCCTTCATCTTGCTGAAAAGATCCAGGCTGACATCCTGGAGCGTTTCGGAGTGCGGTTGGAAATCGAGCCGAATGTCGTCTGACCTAGACTTGGTTAGGCTGCTCTGTATCCAGTCATTGCATTCCTAACCGCAGCCGTTAGTCAGCCACTCTGCAGCTATCTGTGTGCCCGGCGAAGGCGCAGCACGGCGTCACTTAAATGATCGTCGCCTACAAAAAAGGGATGCCGAAGCATCCCTTTTTGCATTGCCGAGTTTGTCAGTCTTTACGCTTGTCGGCGTCCTGCTGGTTGGTTTCCTCGGATGCATCCGCACTAGCTTCAGCAGCGGGCTTGATCGCATCTACTTGAGGCTGTAGCGGTTCGGCGACAGCCTGTTCGGCTTCTGCTTCGACCAGCGGGGCTTCCGGCTTCTGAGCAGCCTCAAAGCTTTGCTCCGCGTTGTCGTTTGCGGTGCTGACCGGTTGCTCGGTGGCTGGATCGCTGTCCGGCTCAGTGACAACGATTTCAGGGCTTGCCAGCTCTGCCGGCGCTTTGGCTTCGGTCGATGCTTTGGTTTCAGCTTCAGCTGCTTCCTTAGCCAGACGCTCTTGCTCCAAGCGGCGACGACGCACCTCACGTGGGTCGTTGGGCGCACGACCGCCTGTGGTCACGGTTGGTGCTTCAGCCGCTGCAGCGCTCTGCACAGGCTCTTCGGCGACTGGTTCGGCTACAGCTTGCGCTGCCTTGGGCTCGGGCTCGCTTGCCGATTTCTGCGGCTCGGTGGCTTCGCGTGGCGCAGGGGTTGGCCTGGCTTCTGCCATAGCAGATGTCGCGGCTCCGTCTTCCAGCGTTCCAGTGGCATCGGCCGGCTTGTCGGAATCGGTGGTCTCAGGAGCTTTGTCAAAGGCCTCGGATGGCAGAGATGCTTCCGTTTCCTTTGTTTCTGTCTGAGCCTCAGTAGGCGCGGTTTCTGTGTCGGCGGTGTTTGCCGCAAGAGCGGCGGCAGTCGCGGCGATAGCCACCTGCTCTGACTTCACCGGCGCATTGCTTTCGCTGACTTCGGCGTTATTGGTCTGCGCTTCGTCGTCAATCTCGTTGCCGTTGGCATCGCGTTGACGGTCGCGACGATTGCTGCGGCGACGCTGACCACGCGAGCGGCGGCGAGGACGATCGCTACCTTCGGATGAGTCCTGCTCCTCCTGGGAGTTCTCCGCAGTTTCGCTTTGCTGTTCTTCAGCGCTCTCGGCTTGTTCTGTCCGAGGTTTACGTTCTTCGCGGGGCGCACGAGGCTTGCGCTCAGGGCTTTCTTCACCGGCCGTTGCTACTGGCTCGGTTTGGGTAGAGTCATCGAGCGGTGCGCGCAATTCGCGCTTGCGCTCTTCTCGCGGCTGCCGCTCCTCGCGTGGAGTGCGTTCGCGACGTGGCTGCTGCTGTGGCTGCGCGTTGCTTTCGCTGACTTCTACTGGCTCGCGGGGTTCGCGTGCTTCCCGCGGCTTGCGGTCCTCACGGGGCGGACGCGGCTGACGCTCTTCGCGAGGCTGGCGGTCTTCGCGGGGGGCACGCTCTTCGCGAGGTTTGCGCTCTTCGTCGCGATTACTGCGTGAGTCACGGCGACGGTTCTGCTGGCGTCCGCTACGACGTTCATCGTTACGCTGTGGACGGCTAGCAGCGGCTGGCTTCTTCTCAACTTCGGCAGCGGGTGCTTCCTGCTTGCCGGCGAAGAGGCCGACCAGAGACTTGACAAGCCCCTTGAACAGGCTTGGCTCCTGAGCGGCTGGTGCGGGCAGCTCAGCGGGCGCTTCGACAGGCGTCGGCGCAGGCGCCGTGCGCTGCGGTGCGGTTTTGACAGCTGCTTCCTGGCGAACCAGCGTGCGCGTCGAACTGACTGGCTGGGCCTCCTCAACCTCGGTTGGGCTCATTTCATAGCTGGCCTGGCCGGCAATGATCTCTGGGCTATCGTCGCGTAGACGCTGCACTTCGAAGTGCGGGGTCTCCAGGTGATCGTCTGGCAGGATGAAAATGCGCGCTCGGCTGCGCAGTTCGATCTTGGTGATGGCGTTGCGCTTTTCATTAAGGAGGAATGCAGCAACCTGGAACGGCACGCGCGCCCGAACCTCGGCGGTACGGTCCTTGAGGGCTTCTTCTTCGATGAGGCGCAGGATAGCCAGTGACAGTGATTCGACGTCGCGAATGATCCCTTGGCCATTGCAGCGAGGGCAGACGATGCCACTTGTTTCGCCGAGCGACGGACGCAGGCGCTGACGGGACATTTCAAGCAGGCCGAAGCGCGAAATGCGACCAACCTGAATGCGTGCACGATCGGCCTCGAGTGCTTCGCGAACTTTCTCTTCAACGGCGCGCTGGTTTTTCGCCGGGGTCATGTCGATGAAATCGATGACGATCAGGCCGCCGATGTCGCGCAGGCGCAGCTGGCGGGCGATTTCTTCGGCCGCTTCCAGATTGGTCTGCAGGGCGGTTTCTTCGATGTCGCCGCCTTTGGTGGCGCGCGCCGAGTTGATGTCAATGGACACCAGTGCTTCGGTCGGATCGATAACGATGGAACCACCGGACGGTAGCTTCACTTCGCGCTGGAAGGCCGTCTCAATCTGGCTTTCGATCTGGAAGCGATTGAACAGCGGCACACTGTCTTCGTACAGCTTGATTTTGCTGGCGTACTGCGGCATGACCTGCTGGATGAAGGAGAGGGCTTCGTCCTGGGCTTCGACGCTATCGATTAACACTTCGCCGATGTCCTGGCGCAGGTAGTCGCGGATGGCGCGAATGATGACATTCGATTCCTGGTAGATCAGGAAAGGAGCGGGGCGATCCTGGGAGGCTTCCTTGACGGCGGTCCACAGCTGCAACAGGTAATCCAGGTCCCATTGCATTTCTTCGCTGGAGCGGCCAAGGCCTGCGGTACGAACAATCAGGCCCATGTCGGCCGGAACGTTGAGGCCATTCAGCGCTTCGCGGAGTTCGTTGCGCTCTTCACCCTCGATGCGACGGGAAATGCCGCCGGCGCGGGGGTTATTGGGCATCAGAACAAGATAGCGCCCGGCAAGGCTGATAAAGGTGGTCAGGGCTGCACCCTTATTGCCACGCTCTTCCTTTTCGACCTGGACGATCACTTCCTGACCTTCGCTCAAGACTTCCTTGATGTTGACGCGGCCTTCTGGCGCCTTCTTGAAGTACTCGCGGGAAATTTCTTTGAGAGGGAGGAATCCGTGGCGGTCAGCGCCAAAGTCGACGAAAGCCGCTTCGAGGCTGGGCTCGACGCGGGTGATCTTGCCTTTGTAGATGTTGGCTTTCTTCTGTTCGCGGGCACCGGATTCGATATCGAGATCGAACAGGCGCTGGCCGTCGACCAGTGCGACACGCAACTCTTCAGGCTGAGTTGCGTTAATTAGCATTCTTTTCATGTAGTACCGTCGGTTTCCAGAGCAACGGAAACGGCGTTTCGGCACACACGACTCTCGCGGTCGGTGTCAGGTGAGTCAGGAATGGTTGTAAGGCACTCCAGTGTCCAGCGATTTGAGGCCAGTTGGGCCAGCGTCGCGACGACGTCTCCTGCTTGCTGTCGGAACAGAAGCAATGGTTCGGGAGGAGGAATCAGCCAGCGGTAGCGGACGGAATGAAGCGTCTATGAAAGCCTTTGCTACGCAATCCGAGGGCTGTACATCTCCACCCAACACTCATACTTTGAAAATCGGGTGCCGCTCGCAGAATCCGGGAGCGGGTTATCGATTATCGTGATTCCCCATCGGGGGCACGCATCATGTCTTCAAGGCTTGTTTCGGAACTTGTGCTACTTGAGAAAAGCTCCGTTGGACGGCCTCACGTCCTCAAACATTGCTGGGTCGGAAATGGCGGTTTCGCTGGCATTCCCCAACCTGTCCGCTTTTGGCGGCGCCTGGACTATAACAGCAATGTTTAAGTGCTTCAAATAAGGGAAAATTGATATCATCCGCGGATGACCAATACCCCCTCTCAGACCTCCGGCGTGCAAATGCTCGAGGTCTCGCCGGAGCTTGCCGGCCAGCGCATCGATAACTTTCTCCGTACACAGCTTAAAGGTGTGCCCAAGACCTTGATCTATCGCATCTTGCGCAAGGGCGAGGTGCGGGTTAACAAAGGACGTATCAAGCCTGAGTACAAGCTCCAGGCAGGTGATGTCGTGCGAGTGCCGCCACTCAGATTGCCCGAGCGGGACGAGCCAGTCCCGCTCGCGCAAGGCCTTCTTGAGCGCCTTGAGGCGGCAATAGTCTTCGAAGACAAAGCATTGATCGTGCTGAACAAGCCGGCTGGTATCGCTGTGCATGGCGGCAGTGGGCTCAGTTTCGGAGTGATCGAGGCCCTGCGTCAGCTGCGCCCGGACGCAAAGGAATTGGAGCTGGTGCATCGCCTGGATCGAGATACTTCTGGGCTGCTGATGATCGCGAAGAAGCGCAGCATGCTGCGTCACTTGCATCTGCAATTGCGCGGTGATGGTGTCGACAAGCGTTATATGGCGCTCGTGCGGGGGCGCTGGGATACGGGCAAGAAACAAGTAAACGCCCCCCTGCTGAAAAACACGCTGCGTTCAGGTGAGCGGATGGTGGAGGTCACCGACGAGGGCAAGGACGCCCTGACGCTTTTTCGAGTGCTCCGCCGTTTTGGCGACTTCGCTACGCTGGTCGAGGCCAAGCCAGTAACCGGGCGTACGCATCAGATTCGCGTGCATGCCCGGCATGCCGGACACAGCATCGCCGGCGACAGCAAGTACGGGGATGAGGAGTTTTCTGCGGTTATTCGTGACCTGGGTGGCAAGCGCCTGTTTTTGCATGCCTACGCGCTCAAGGTGCCTTTGCCCGATGGTGGCGAACTGAGTCTGGAGGCGCCGGTCGATGAGGTCTGGGCCCGGACGCTGGAGAGGCTTGGTGAATAACTACCAACTGCTGATCTTTGATTGGGATGGGACATTGGTGGATTCGATCGGGCGTATCGTCGAGTCCATTCTGGTGGCTGCTACCAAGTGTGATCTGCCGCGCCTGGATGAGAACAGTATCAAGGGAATTATTGGCCTGGGGCTGCCAGAAGCGATAGCTGTGCTGTATCCAGGCGAGACGGACAGGAAGCTGGTAGAGGCGTTTCGTCGTGCCTACGCCGATCATTATCTGGCCTTGGAGTCTGAGCCGTCGGCGCTCTATCCGGGAGTGGCGACGGCTTTACAGCACTTTCGTGATCAAGGGCACCAGCTTGCCGTGGCGACGGGTAAAGGGCGGCGCGGGCTGGATAGGGTGCTGGCAGGGCAGGGCTGGAGTGATTTCTTCGATGTAACCCGTTGTGCCGACGAGACGGCCAGCAAGCCGGATCCGCTCATGATTCATGAGATTCTTGAGCACTGTGGCGTCAGTCCCGAGCGCGCCCTGATGATCGGGGACTCGGTTTTCGATCTGGAAATGGCTAGGCGAGCCGGCGTAGACAGTGTTGCGGTGTCCTATGGCGCGCAGCCTCTCGAGGTGCTGCTGTCGTGTTCGCCGCGCATGGCTATCAATCATTTTTCGGAGCTCGGTGAATGGCTGTGCTCTGCTGCTGGTCCCGCTGAGGTGGTTGCATATGTCGGATGAATGGGGAAGGCCTGTGAGCGAGTCCAAGGAAGACGGTAACAGCTGGAAGCTGTTGGAGAAGACACTGCTTGCTGGCGTGCAGGAGCAGCGGCGAGCTCGGCGCTGGGGGATCTTTTTCAAGCTGTTGACCTTTGTCTATCTCTTTGGGGCGCTGCTGATGTTCTCGCCTCTGTTGCAGATGGGTGACGGGAAGGCTGTCGGTGAGTCCCATACCGCGGTGATCAATGTCAGGGGGATGATTGCTGACGAAGAGGCGGCGAGTGCGGACAACATCGTCGGTGCGCTGCGCACAGCCTTCGAAGATTCGAATACCAAGGGAGTGGTACTGCGGATCAACAGCCCGGGCGGCAGTCCGGTGCAGTCCGGTTATATCTATGACGAGATCCGCCGGCTACGTGGCGAATACCCGGCGATCAAGGTCTACGCGGTGATCGCTGATCTGGGCGCCTCGGGTGCCTATTACATCGCCAGCGCCGCGGATGAAATCTATGCTGACAAGTCCAGTTTGGTTGGTTCCATCGGTGTCACGGCGGCAACCTTCGGATTTGTCGAGACAATGGACAAGCTGGGTGTCGAACGTCGGGTGTACACCTCCGGCGAACATAAGGCGTTTCTGGATCCGTTCCAGCCGGAAAAGCCAGAAGAAACCGAGTTCTGGCGAAATGTGTTGGCGACCACTCACCGGCAGTTCATCGATAGCGTGAAGCAAGGTCGTGGCGATCGACTGCAGGTCGCTGGGCATCCCGAGCTCTTTTCCGGGCTTATATGGTCTGGTGAGCAAGCGCTTGAGCTCGGCCTGATCGACGGCCTTGGCAATGCCAGTTACGTCGCGCGCGAAGTGATTGGGGAGGATGAGCTGGTCGACTTTACCGTCAAGGAGTCGCCTCTGGAGCGATTCACCAAGCAGCTCGGCGTCAGTATTGGTTCGCAGTTGGCCCTGTGGATGGGTTTCCAGGGTCCGCAACTGCGTTAATGGGCTGTCAGGGAAGTTCGAGTCCGGCGCTATTGAGCATGTCGACCAGTCGGATCAGGGGTAACCCTATCAGGCTGGTAACGTCTGGCCCTTCCGTGCTCCGGAACAAGCTGACCCCTAAACCTTCGGCCTTGAAGCTGCCCGCGCAGTCGTAGGGTTGCTCGGCCTGAAGGTAACGCTCGATCTGCTGGTCGCTGAGCGTACGGAAGTGGACAGTAAACCGTACGCAGTCGATCTGCGTCGTCCCGGTTTGGCTATCAAGCAGCGCCAGTCCAGTCAGGAAGGTGACGCTTTTGCCGCTGCAGGCCTGTAACTGCTGCTTCGCTCGCTCGAATGTGTAAGGTTTGCCGAGGATCTCCTCTCCAAACACGGCTATCTGGTCGGAGCCTATAATCAGATGCTGCTGGTGGGTTTGTCCCAATGCCCGAGCCTTCTCAAGAGCCAGTCGGCGTACAAGCTGTTCCGGTTGCTCACCAGGGTGTGCGGTTTCGTCTATCTCTGGAGAGCTACAATCGAACTCCAGTTGCAGGCGTGAAAGCAGTTCTCGTCGGTAGGGGGAGCTTGAAGCGAGAAGCAGGCGGCGCATTTTTCTTCCTTTTATATAGGGTGCCGATTGGTGGTCGGATTGGCTCGATTGTGCGGCTGAATTCCTTTGACAGTCGAGGGGCGCATCCCTAGAATGCCGCGCTTATGTTGAAAGGACCAATACCTCCGCACGTAGATCCGCGCAAGCTCGCTGACCGAGCGGCTTCCCTGAAGGGTGAGCTGCAATTGTCTGGGCTGAAGCGGCTCGTCGATCCTCTTGAGGACGATAAGGGTGTGGTGCGCGCCAGTTTTGATTTTGGGCGCGACGAGCAGCGCACTGTGGTCATTCACAGTGATCTGGACGTTGAGGTCACGATGATTTGCCAGCGCTGTCTGGAGCCGGTTGTTCTGCCTATTCACAGCGAGTGCGATTATGCCGTCGTGAATGAGGGTTCGAGCAGCCAGCACCTGCCCAAGGGCTATGACGTGCTGGAAGTGGGAGAGGATCCTCTGGATCTGCTGGCGCTGGTTGAAGAGGAGCTTCTGCTTGCTCTTCCGATTGTTCCACTCCATGACCCAGAAGTTTGCCAGCCGCCGGCTGGGCCTGATGAGCCCGAGCCGAGTGAGGACGAGGTATCGCGGTCCAACCCGTTCAGCGTACTGGCTCAGTTAAAGCGTGACCCAAACGTTTAGGAGTTGATCCCAATGGCTGTTCAGCAGAACAAAAAATCCCGTTCCGCCCGTGACATGCGTCGTTCGCACGACGCGCTCGAGCCGAACGCCCTGTCCGTAGAAAAGAGCACAGGTGAAGTTCACCTGCGTCACCACGTTTCCCCGGAAGGTTTTTACCGTGGTCGTAAAGTGATCGAGAAGGGCGCTGACGAGTAAACCTTGTCTGCTCCGGTCATAGCGATCGATGCAATGGGTGGGGACTTCGGTCCCCACTGCATTGTTCCAGCCAGTGTCCAATGTCTGGCTGAAGTCCCCTCGCTGCATCTGGCCCTGGTTGGCCAATCCTCCATACTTGAAGAAATCATCGCCCAGCATCCAGCTGTCGATCGCGCTCGCCTAACGATTGTCGATGCCGATGAGGTAATCGGCATGGATGAGCGGCCGGCGCAGGCGTTGCGTGCCAAGCCGCGCTCGTCCATGCGCGTCGCTTTGGAGATGGTGCGTGATGGTCAGGCGCAGGCGTGTGTCAGTGCCGGAAATACCGGAGCGCTGATGGCGCTTGCTCGCCAGGTATTGAAAACCCTTCCTGGGGTCGACCGCCCTGCAATGGTGACTGCTATTCCCACGCTAAAGGGGCCGTGCCTGTTGCTTGACCTCGGGGCGAACGTGGACTGCACTGCCGAGCAGCTCTATCAGTTTGCGGTAATGGGGTCGGTTGCGGCGGAAAGTCTCGGCATCGAGCGGCCGCGAGTTTCGTTACTGAATATAGGTACAGAAGAGATCAAGGGGAACCAGCAGGTCAAAGCGGCGGCGGGGCTGTTGCAGCAGGCTGGCTGTATCAATTATCAAGGCTTTATCGAAGGTGATGGTCTGTTTCGCGGCGAGGCAGATGTGGCGGTGTGCGATGGCTTTGTTGGCAATATCCTGCTCAAGTCCAGCGAAGGCCTGGCTCAGATGATTACACTGCGCGTCGAGACGCTTTTTCGCCGCTCGTTTGTTTCACGTCTCGTGGGTGCGCTGGCGCTGCCGCTGTTGCGTCAGTTGCGGGCCGACCTGCGGCCGGCTCAGTACAACGGTGCCAGCTTCCTTGGGCTTCAGGGTATTGTCGTAAAAAGCCATGGTGCCGCGGGGGCCGAAGGTTTCCGGTCAGCAATAGGTCGTGCTGCTCAGGACCTGGAGCGAAATCACCCAGCGCAATTGCGCGGTCGTCTCGAACACTTGCTTGTGACTGGTCGGTCCGCAAGCGACCCTGGCGATGTGACTGCTGTCGATCGCTCGCCATCCAACTGAAATTCGCTGCGCCCTCGTGCGTATTCTTTCCCGACGAACAACCACAAGAGAGTCGTTTCATGTCTGCATCACTTGCATTCGTCTTTCCAGGCCAGGGCTCCCAAGCCCTTGGCATGCTTGCCGAGCATGGCTCACAGCAGTCGCAGGTCATCGACACCTTCGCCGAGGCCTCGTCTGTGCTGGGTTACGATCTGTGGGCGCTTTGCCAGCAAGGCCCAGAGGATCAGCTCAACCAGACTGACAAGACTCAGCCGGCCATTCTGACCGCCTCAGTTGCTTTATGGCGTTTGTGGCTGGCTGAGGGCGGTGCGAAGCCGGCATTCGTTGCAGGTCACAGTCTGGGCGAATACTCGGCGCTTGTTGCTGCGGGCAGCCTTCCGTTTGCTGACGCGGTGAAGCTCGTTGAGTTGCGGGGTCAGCTGATGCAGCAGGCCGTTCCTGCCGGCACCGGCGGTATGGCGGCGATTCTGGGGCTGGATGACGCAGAGGTGCTGGCGGCATGTGGCGAGGCGGCGCAGGATGAAGTAGTCAGCGCAGTCAACTTCAATGCACCTGGCCAGGTCGTGATTGCCGGCAATGCGGCAGCGGTCGAGCGAGCCATTGAGATCTGCAAATCCAAAGGCGCCAAGCGCGCCATGCCGCTGCCGGTTAGCGTGCCCTCTCACTGCGATCTGATGCGGCCGGCGGCCGAGCGTTTTGCCGCGGCAGTCACCGGTGCAGCCTGGCAGGCGCCGGAAATTCCGCTGGTGCAGAATGTAAGCGCGGCAATCGTTTCGGATCTCGACACCCTCAAGCGTGATTTGCTGGCTCAGCTCTATAGTCCGGTTCGCTGGGTCGAAACTATTGTTGTGCTGAGTGAGCGTGGTGTGACCGGTTTGGTCGAGTGCGGTCCCGGCAAGGTGCTTTCCGGCCTTAACAAGCGCTGCGTCAAAGGCGTCAGCACCTACAATCTGGACACCCCCGAAGGTTTTGCTGCCGCCCGTGGCGCAGTGCTCTGAACAAGGAGATATATATGAATCTGCAAGGCAAGGTCGCACTGGTAACAGGCGCCAGTCGTGGTATTGGTCAGGCTATCGCGCTTGAGCTCGGTCGTCAGGGTGCTATCGTGATCGGCACGGCGACCTCTTCTTCGGGCGCTGAGCGCATTGCCGAAACGCTCAAAGAGAACGGCATAGAAGGAGCTGGGCTGGTATTGGATGTCACTAGCGATGAGTCTGTGGCCACGACGCTGGAGCATATTCAGCAGCACCTGGGGCAGCCAGCTATTCTCGTAAACAACGCTGGCATCACGCGTGACAACCTGATGCTGCGGATGAAGGACGATGAATGGCATGACGTTATCAACACCAATCTCAGCAGCCTGTACCGTCTGACCAAAGGTGTCTTGCGTGGTATGACGAAGGCGCGCTGGGGACGAATTATCAGCATTGGTTCCGTGGTGGGTGCCATGGGCAACGCTGGACAGGTAAACTACGCTGCGGCCAAAGCCGGACTTGAAGGTTTCAGCCGGGCGCTAGCCCGTGAAGTCGGCTCGCGCGGCATCACGGTCAATTCCGTGGCGCCGGGTTTCATCGATACAGACATGACGCGCGAGCTTCCCGAAGCCCAGCGTGACGCACTGCTGGGGCAGATCCCGCTGGGTCGTCTTGGGCAGGCGGAAGAGATTGCCAAGGTCGTTGCCTTTCTAGCTTCTGACGGCGCTGCCTATGTCACCGGAGCTACGGTTCCGGTGAATGGCGGTATGTACATGAGCTAATGTGACGCCAAACGCATGTATGCAGTCATAACGGCTGATTAGTTTCGTTATAAAACTGTGGTTGGTTTATAGACAGATGGTTGAAGGCAGGTTCATGCTTGCCCGCTTTCAGCTTGAAATGCGGAAAACGCTTTCTATACACTACCGCGCAGACCAGCTGCCTGATTTTTCCATAGGAGTGAAAACAAGGTATGAGCACCATCGAAGAACGCGTCAAGAAAATCGTTGCCGAGCAACTTGGCGTCAAGGAAGAGGAAGTTACCAACAGCGCTTCCTTCGTCGAAGACCTGGGTGCCGACTCCCTTGATACCGTTGAGCTGGTGATGGCTCTGGAAGAGGAATTCGAGACCGAAATCCCGGACGAGCAAGCCGAGAAGATCACCAC
Organism: Stutzerimonas tianxiuensis; assembly: GCF_053470365.1. Taxonomy (NCBI): domain Bacteria; kingdom Pseudomonadati; phylum Pseudomonadota; class Gammaproteobacteria; order Pseudomonadales; family Pseudomonadaceae; genus Stutzerimonas; species Stutzerimonas tianxiuensis. The sequence goes on from NZ_JBPVWS010000006.1 coordinate 194,973, forward strand.
TGTTCAAGAAGCTATCGACTACATCAACGCGCACGCGCAGTAAGTCGTAGTCCTGCTTCGAACCAGTAAGCCGCACTGCCTTCAATGGGCAGTGCGGCTTTTGTTTGAGTTAGCTGAATGCAGTGGGTCGTGCCTATGGCCGACATCTGTGAAGGCGACTCTCTGTCCTCGCAGATGCTAGCGGAACAGGGCGAGTCGAATGAATGCAAGGAGAATTGCTGTGTCGCGTAGACGCGTCGTAATTACCGGTATGGGCATGCTATCGCCGCTGGGTAACGATGTGCCAAGCAGCTGGCAGGGGATTCTCGCCGGCCGCAGTGGTATCGGCCTGATAGAGCATATGGACCTTGCCGCCTATTCCACTCGCTTTGGTGGATCAGTCAAAAATTTCGATGTCGAGCAATACCTGCCTGCAAAAGAGGCTCGTAAGCTCGACCTTTTCATCCAGTACGGATTGGCGGCCAGTTTCCAGGCGGTACGTGACTCCGGACTGGAAATTACCGATGCCAATCGCGAGCGCGTCGGCGTCGCGATGGGCTCAGGCATCGGTGGCCTGACCAATATCGAGAACAGCTGCAAGGCGTTGATCGAACAAGGGCCTCGCCGAATCTCGCCCTTTTTTGTGCCAGGCTCGATCATCAACATGGTGTCGGGTTTTCTGTCGATCCATCTGGGCCTGCAGGGCCCTAATTACGCCATCGCTACGGCTTGTACTACGGGTACGCATTGCATCGGCATGGCCGCGCGCAACATCGCTTATGGCGAAGCTGATGTGATGATTGCCGGTGGCTCGGAAATGGCGGCCAGCGGACTTGGCATCGGCGGGTTCGCGGCGGCGCGCGCATTGTCTACGCGTAATGAAGATCCGGCTTCAGCTAGCCGCCCATGGGACAAGGACCGGGATGGCTTTGTGTTGTCCGACGGTTCAGGCGCGCTGGTATTGGAGGAGCTTGAGCATGCCAAGGCTCGCGGGGCAAGGATCTATGCCGAGGTGATTGGTTTCGGCATGAGCGCGGATGCATTTCACATGACTTCGCCCCCTGACGATGGCGCGGGTGCTGCACGCTGCATCCGTAACGCGATTGTGGACGCACGGGTCGACCCAGCTCAGGTTGACTACATTAACGCTCATGGCACCTCAACACCGGCCGGCGACAAGGCCGAAGCCGCTGCGATCAGAACGGTATTCGGCGATCACGCATACGACCTGTCGGTGAGCTCGACCAAGTCAATGGTCGGTCATCTGCTTGGCGCGGCTGGCGCTGTTGAGGCGATTTTCAGCGTGCTTGCTATCCGCGATCAGGTAGCGCCACCGACGATCAACCTTGATGAGCCTGGCGAGGGATGCGACCTCGATTTCGTTCCGCACGAGGCCAAACCGCGGACAATCGATATCGCAGTCTCTAACTCCTTTGGTTTTGGCGGCACCAATGGATCGCTGGTGTTCCGCCGGTTCGCCGAGTGAAGTTGAGCTGGGTGGACGGGCAGCCGGCTGAAGGGCTGCCCATTCATGATCGAGGGCTTGCGTACGGCGACGGTTTGTTTGAGACGATCAAGGTGGTGGGCGGCCAGCCCGAGCTGTTAGATAGGCATTTACAGCGACTGACGCGTGGCTGTCAGCGTCTGGCTATTCCCTGTGATATCGACCTCTTGAACAATAATCTCAGCGCTTTCTGTGCCGAGCTTGGGAGGGGTGTAGCTAAGCTCATTGTCAGCCGAGGGGAGGGCAGGAGAGGCTACGCTCCCCCCATTCCTTGCCGGCCCCGAATCGTTCTAACCGGATCACCCCTGCCTGATTACCCGAATGCACATGCCGAACAGGGCGTGCGCCTTTTCCCCTGTACGACCCGTCTTGCCGAGCAGCCGATTCTGGCCGGGCTGAAGCACCTGAACCGTCTGGAGCAGGTGCTGGCCCGCGCCGAGTGGCAGGATTCGGTATTCGCTGAAGGCTTGATGCGCGACAGCTCCGGGCGGGTTATCGAAGGCGTGTTCAGTAACCTGTTTATCGTCGATTCAGACAGGTTGATGACTCCGTCCCTCGAGCGTTGCGGTGTGGCGGGGGTCATGCGCGAAGAAGTGCTGGAGCGCGCGCAGCAAGCTGGCGTATCAACCCACATCGGCGATCTTTCGCTCGATCAGCTACATCGTGCAGACGAGGTTTTTATGTGTAACAGTCTGTACGGTATCTGGCCTGTGCGCCAATTGGACGCCAGTGTATGGCCGGTGGGGCCTGTCACACGTAAACTTCAATGCTTGGTGAATGATCTGTCGAGCAATACGTGATTCGAAAACTGTCTTATGCGCTAATTGGCGCCTCGCTGGTCGCTGCGCTGGTGCTCGGCGTGGTCTTTTGGAAGCTGCAGGCCGCGTTGGGACAACCACTTCAGATTGATGAAGCGCAAGCGCTCGAGGTCCAGCCCGGCGATACGCCCAGTGGCTTGTTTCTGCGGTTGGAGCGAGACGGCATATTGGGCGACTCGTTTTGGTTGAGGCTGCATTGGCGGCTGAAACTTTCCGGCCATACCTTGCACAGCGGCGAGTATCAGTTGCGCCCTGAGATGACTGCCCGCGACATGATTGGGCTATGGCAACGAGGCGAGGTGGTGCAGCACACCTTGACCATCGTCGAAGGATGGAACTTTCGTCAGGTGCGGGCCGCGTTGGAGGCGTTGTCTACGGTTCAGCAGACGATAGCTGGCCAGTCGGATGAGAAGGTCATGGAGCGCCTCGGTCAAGAGGGCTCGCACCCCGAGGGGCGTTTTTTTCCAGACACCTATAGCTTTACACGCGGTGTTTCCGATCTTGAGCTGCTTCAGCGCGCCCATTCGCGGCTGGAGACAGTGCTGGCTGAAGAATGGCAACAGCGTAGTGAAGGCTTGCCCTATCAAGACGCCTACGAGGCGCTGATCATGGCTTCCATTATTGAAAAAGAAACCGGCGTCCCTTCAGAGCGCGGCGAGATCGCCGGCGTTTTCGTTCGTCGGCTTGAGCAGGGCATGCTGCTGCAGACTGATCCGACGGTGATCTATGGCATGGGCGAAAAGTATAAGGGCCGCATCACCCGCAGTGATTTGCGTCGGCCGACTCCCTACAACACCTATACCATTAGCGGCCTACCACCGACGCCGATCGCTATGGTTGGCCGCGAAGCGATTCACGCAGCTCTGCATCCAGTTGAAGGAAAAAGCCTCTACTTCGTCGCGCGGGGGGATGGCAGTCATGTCTTCAGCAATTCCTTGAGCGAGCACAACCGCGCGGTGCGTGAGTATCAACTCAAGCGCCGATCAGACTACCGCTCCAGCCCACCGCCCCGGCAAAGCCCGGCGCCGATCGAGAATGCCCAGTGACAGGACTCTTTATTACGTTGGAAGGGCCGGAGGGTGCGGGCAAGAGCACCAACCGCGAGTACCTCGCCCAGCGCTTGCGCGGCCACGGTCTTGATGTCGTCTTGACACGAGAGCCTGGAGGTACGCCATTGGCGGAGTCCATTCGTGAGCTGCTGTTGGCGCCTGCCGACGAGCCAATGAACAGTGATGCGGAGCTTTTGCTGGTTTTTGCTGCGCGCGCCCAGCATCTTGCTCAGGTCATCCGCCCCGCGCTTGAGCGTGGCGCTGTGGTGCTTTGCGACCGCTTTACCGATGCCACCTACGCTTATCAGGGTGGTGGGCGTGGGCTCTCTACTCAGCGCATCGAACAGCTTGAAAGTTTCGTACAGGGCGAGATGCGCCCAGACCTGACGCTAGTTTTCGACTTGCCTGTAGAGGTCGGTCTAAGCCGGGCCGCTGCGCGTGGCCGCCTCGATCGGTTTGAACAAGAGGGGCTCGGATTTTTCGAGGCCGTGCGCAACACCTATCTCCGTCGGGCGGGGCAAGACCGGCAGCGCTACCGCATTGTCGACGCGGGCCTGTCTCTGTCGGCGGTGCAAGAGGCGCTGGACAGGCTTTTGCCTGAGGTGTTGGAACGTGCCCGTGGCTGACGGCATTCTTCCCTGGCAAGCTGATCTCTGGCATCTGCTGGCCGGTCGTCAACAGCATGCTCATGCATATTTGCTACATGGACCTGCGGGCATCGGCAAGCGTGCGCTAGCCGAACAGCTTATGGCGCTTTTGCTGTGTCAGCGACCGTCAACGCAGGTCGCCTGTGGAAGCTGCAAAGGCTGTCTGTTACTGGCCGCTCATACCCACCCAGACCACTACATCCTGGAGCCCGAGGAGGTCGACAAGGCTATCCGGGTCGATCAGGTTCGGCAGCTGGTAGGGTTCGTTACCCAGACGGCTCAGTTAGGCGGGCGCAAGGTCGTGCTGCTCGAGCCGGCCGAAGCGATGAACCTGAACGCTGCCAACGCGCTGCTGAAGAGTCTTGAAGAGCCAGCAGGCGATACCGTTCTGTTGCTTATCAGCCACCAACCCAGCCGCTTGCTGCCAACGATCAAGAGTCGCTGCGTGCAGCAAAGCTGTCCATTACCGAAGCGCCAGCAGAGCCTTGATTGGCTGGCGGCCAAGCTTCCTGATGTATCGCCCGCGCAGCGAGAAGAGCTACTTGCGTTGTCTGCGAACTCACCCCTGGCAGCGCTTAAGCTGCACAGTGCTGGTGTACTTGATATGCGGGTGCAGGTGGTCGACGGGGTGAAGAAGCTGCTCAAACGGCAGCATTCGCCCAGTCAGCTTGCTGAAGCCTGGAACCCGCATTCGTTGATTCTGTTATTCGACTGGTTTTGCGAGTGGGCACATCTGATTTTGCGTTTTCAGATGACCGGCGATGAAAGTGGTCTTGGCACGGCCGATATGCAGAAGGTGGTTCAATACCTGGCGGAGAAATCTTCACCTGACCGGCTGCTGACGTTTCAGGATTGGCTGCTTGCCCACCGGCAGAAAGTGTTAGGCAAAGCCAACCTTAACCGTGTCTTGCTTCTCGAAGCGCTTCTGGTGCAGTGGGCAAGCTTGCCCGGGCCAAGCTAGAATCCATCGGAACTGTTGTTAGGAATACTGCATGAGCCTGCCTGCAAACCTTGGTCCGCGTAACGGCATTCTGTCCCTGACCATCAAGGACAAGTCAGTGCTCTATGCCGCGTTCATGCCGTTCATCAAGCATGGCGGATTATTCATTCCCACCAACAAAAGCTACAAGCTCGGCGACGAGGTGTTCATGCTGCTGAGCCTGATGGATGAGCCTGAAAAAATCCCAGTCGCCGGCAAGGTCGTTTGGATTACGCCCAAGGGTGCTCAAGGCAACCGGGCGGCGGGCGTTGGTGTGCAATTCAATGAAGGCGACTCGACAGCGCGCAACAAGATCGAAACCTACCTGGCCGGCGCGATGAAGTCCGACCGACCAACGCACACCATGTAAGTTGATAACGGACGGCTGCCCGTTTCACTTCGCCTCCTTCTGGACTTTGCTGTTTTTGCTTGAGCTACCTTGGCCTGACGAACCTGGCTGCGAATGAGCAGGTGCTTGCTCTACAATGGCGCGTTTAGGTTCGGGTAGTTTCCATGCTGATCGACTCGCATTGTCACCTAGATCGCCTCGATCTGGCCTCGCACGACGGCTCCCTTGATGCAGCGCTCGATGCAGCGCGTCAACGGGGTGTTGGGCATTTCCTCTGCATTGGTGTCAGCGCCGAAAACACGGCGGCGGTCAAAGCGCTCTCGCAGCGCTATGCAGACGTCGACTGTTCGGTGGGCGTACACCCGCTGGACCTCGAGCCTGGTGCCGAACCTGCGCTGGGCTGGTTACTGGAGGAGCTTGCCGCGCCCGGCGTAGTCGCAATCGGGGAAACCGGGCTCGATTATCATTACGAGCCCGAAGCCGCCGAGCTGCAGCAACAGTCGTTCCGCCTGCATCTCGAAGCCGCACAGGTCTGCGGTAAACCCGTCATCGTCCACACCCGTGCGGCTCGCGCCGACACACTGGCGCTGCTTCGCGAAGCGTCGTTGCCGCAGGCTGGCGTGCTGCATTGCTTCACCGAAGACTGGGACATGGCCAAGTCCGCCCTGGATCTCGGGTTCTATATTTCGCTATCGGGCATCGTGACGTTCCGCAATGCCGAAGCGCTCCGCGATGTGGCCCGCCGTGTCCCTGCGGATCGTCTGCTGGTTGAAACGGATTCGCCCTATCTCGCCCCCGTCCCTTATCGCGGTAAGCCGAACCTGCCGCAGTATGTGCGGGAAGTCGCCGAGTACCTTGCTGAGCAGCGCGGTGTCGGTTTCGAGGCGCTGGCGGCGCAAACTACGGAAAATTTCAAGCGGCTGTTTCCCTTGGCTCGCGTCAAGAGCTGAAGCGCGCCGCGGCAGCTTGCAAACCGGCGTGCGTGGCGGGCCTTCTCTGCAGATGCGGTGTACAATCCGCGCCGCTTCACGCACACGCCGGCTGCCGGCATTAGGATGCGACGGTTGGCTTAACGCTCATGCATGGCCGGCCGTCAGTCTCGTCTTTTCTTCGTCACAGACCAAACAAGGTGACGCCATGTCCAGCGATGCGCTGCACACTGGGCCGCTTCAGCGCGGCCTGAAAAACCGGCATATCCAGCTGATCGCGCTCGGCGGGGCTATCGGAACGGGGCTCTTCCTTGGCTCGGCTGGCGTGCTGCGCAGCGCTGGGCCTTCGATGATTCTGGGTTATGCCATCGGCGGGATGATCGCGTTCCTTATCATGCGTCAGCTTGGTGAAATGATCGTCGAGGAGCCGGTTGCTGGGTCCTTCAGTCATTTCGCGCACAAATACTGGGCGCCCTACGCGGGCTTTCTGTCCGGTTGGAACTACTGGGTGCTTTACGTGCTTGTGGGAATGGCCGAGTTGACGGCGGTAGGCAAGTACGTTCAGTTCTGGTGGCCGGAGGTGCCGACTTGGGCCACCGCTGCAGTGTTTTTCGTGCTGATCAACCTGATCAATCTGGTCAATGTGAAGACCTTTGGCGAGACTGAGTTCTGGTTTGCCATCGTCAAGGTTGGCGCCATCGTTGGCATGATTGCGCTGGGCCTGTACTTGCTGCTGAGCGGCGCAGGTGGCGGGCAGGCCGGCTTCAGCAACCTCTGGAGCCACGGCGGATTCTTCCCCAATGGCATCAGCGGGATGGTCATGGCGTTGGCCATTATCATGTTTTCCTTCGGCGGCTTGGAGTTGGTGGGGATTACCGCAGCCGAAGCATCGGACCCGAAGACGGTCATTCCAAAAGCCATCAATCAGGTTGTTTACCGGATTCTGATTTTCTACATCGGCGCCCTCAGCGTTCTGCTGGCGCTTTATCCGTGGGACAGCTTGCTGGAAACGCTGGGCTCGGCCGGTGACCCTTACAGCGGCAGCCCGTTCGTGCAGATCTTTTCACTGATAGGCAGCGACACTGCGGCGCACATCCTTAACTTCGTGGTGCTGACGGCTGCCCTCTCGGTCTATAACAGCGGCGTGTACTGCAACAGTCGCATGCTGTACGGGTTGGCAGAGCAGGGCGATGCGCCAAAGGTGCTGATGATGGTCAATCGCCGTGGCGTGCCGGTGCTGGCGATCGCACTTTCGGCGCTGGTCACCATGCTCTGCGTGCTGGTCAACTACCTGCTGCCGCAAACAGCACTCGAATTGCTCATGTCGCTGGTGGTTGCGGCGCTGTTGATCAACTGGGCAATGATCAGCCTTGCTCACCTGAAGTTTCGCAAGGCGATGAAAGCGCAGGGTATCGAGCCTTCCTTTAAGGCCTTCTGGTATCCATTCAGCAATTACCTGTGCCTGGCGTTTGTGGCATTGATTGCCGCCATCATGCTGTCGATGCCAGGTCTGCGAACGTCCATCATAGCCATGCCATTCTGGGTGCTGTTTATCTGGATGTGCTTCCGGTTGAGGCTTTCGAGCCGGCGTGCAGCGCATAGTGAAGCCTGACACCCAGGCAAAAAAAACCCGGCGTCACGAGGAGCCGGGTCAAGACCATTAGGAGTATGAGGTCACGTTCCTCGCTCCCTCAGCTGGCCGAGCATTGGGGGGATTGCGCGGCCAGTGATTGAAGTATTGGTCCGGATCGTTAACCTTGCTGGGCGAATACGGCCCTTTTTAAACGGATTTGGAATAGTCACGATCAGGCTGATCGCTCACTTTACGAGCAGCCGGTGAATGACTGCCAAAGTTTGCTCGATGACCTCTGCTCGCGTGTAGAAATGCGGTGACAGCCTGATCCCTCCGCCCCGGAGCGCACAGACGACCTGCTCTTGTTTGAGGCGTTGAAAAAGCGTCGGGTTGTCCAGCCCGTCAATCCGGAACGTCAGGATGCCTGCCCGTCGGCCTAGATTGATTGGGCTCAACAGCGCGACACCCGGCATGGCCTCCAGCTCGCGCTGAAGATGCTCAATGCGTTCGGCCAGCGCCTGGCCCACTGCAACCATTCCTACTTCTTCCAGCAGAGATAAGCTTGCGTCCAATGCCATGGCGCCAAGCAGGTTTGGGCTGCCGCACTCGAAGCGCTGAGCGCTGGATGCTGGCTGCCAGTCGCTGCGGTCATAATCACCGGCGTGCTCGAGCATATGCCAGCCGTATTCGTGAAGCTTGAGCTGACCGCGCAAGTCGCTACGGCAATAGAACACCCCCAGGCCCTCGGGCCCCAATAGCCATTTGTGCCCGTCCGCCATGGCGAACGCGCATCGATACTGCTGAACATCGAATGGCAGCGCGCCCAGCTGTTGTATTGCATCGATGCACAGCAGTACCCCTCGTTGTTCGCAGCCTTGACCGAGTCGTGCCAGATCAAGCCGTAGTCCACTTGCGTACTGCACCGCACTGATCGCCAGTAGCCGCACGTTCGGTCCACAGGCCGCGAGCAGATCGCCTTCGGGATCTTTGCCCTTGAGACTGACCTGGATGACCTCAACTCCTTGCGGTTGCAGCGCCTCCCAAACCACACGATTGGAGGGGAACTCCTCGTCGCTTATGACGACCTGGTCTCCTGCTTTCCAATCCAGCCCAAAGGCCACGAAAGAAAGTGCTTCCGAGGTGTTCTTGACCAACGCAATGTCCGCTGGGCTGGGTGCGTTGAGAAGTCTGGCCAGACGATCTCGCAAGCGGGTTTCGACCGCCAGCCATTGAGGATAATCGCGCGCGCCAACCGTGCTGTTCTGCTCGGCAAATTTGATTACCGCATCGCTCGCTCGACGTGGCCAGGGCGCCACAGCCGCGTGATTTAGGTACCGTAAGCCTTCGATTTGGGGAAATTCGTCATTCAATGTACTCATAGGCAATGTTCCGTGCATTTTCTGACTAAACAGGCATAATCATCTGCTTCGATTTTTCACTCCGCAGCCTCTTATGCAAAATGAATCCCGCAAGGTCCGCGAATTTCGCCGTCGCGAACAAGAGATTCTCGATACGGCGCTCCAGCTGTTCCTCGAACAAGGTGAAGACAGCGTCACTGTCGAGATGATCGCCGACAGGGTTGGCATCGGCAAAGGCACCATCTACAAGCACTTCAAATCGAAGGCTGAAATCTACCTTCGGCTGATGCTCGACTACGAGCGAGATCTGAATGAGCTGCTCCATTCGCCAAGTCTCGATCAGGACAAGGAAGCGCTGTCGCGCGCTTATTTTGAGTTTCGCATGGGCGATCCCCAGCGTTATCGCCTGTTTGACCGGCTCGAGGAAAAGGTAGTCAAGGGCAATCAGGTGCCGGACATGGTCGAGGAGCTTCATCGTATCCGTGCCTCCAACTTCGAGCACCTGACCCAGTTGATCAAAGGTCGCATCGCCGAAGGCAAGCTGGAAGATGTGCCGCCTTACTTCCACTATTGCGCAGCCTGGGCTCTGGTACATGGAGCTGTTGCGCTGTATCACTCGCCATTCTGGAGCAATGTTCTTGAGGATCAGGAAGGTTTTTTCCAGTTCCTCATGGATATCGGCGTGCGTATGGGCAACAAGCGCAAGCGCGACTAGCAACTTGGACCAGCGGCAATGGCTAGCTGGCGAGGCGGGTACATCCGATGAGCACATTTCCCATCAGCTACATCGAGCCGGTGTTCCGGCCGCCAAGCGAAGCGCATTCGCTGATCTTGCCTGTTACCAATGGATGCTCCTGGAATCGCTGCACCTTCTGCGAGATGTATGTTCAGCCGCAGAAGAAATTCCGTGCTCGTGATGAAGAGCAGGTGCTCGAAGAGATCAGGCGATGTGGCGAACGACTGATCGTTCAGCGCGTGTTTTTAGCTGATGGGGATGCGCTGGTACTACCGACTCGCCGACTGCTGACTATTCTCGAGCAAATCCGGAAGCACATGCTCGACGTCGAGCGCGTGTCGAGCTACTGCCTGCCGCGTAACCTTCGCAAGAAGTCGGTCGACGAGCTCAAGGAGCTTGCCGATGCCGGTCTCAAAATGGCTTATATAGGCGCTGAATCCGGCGACGACGAGGTGTTGGCGCGGGTCAATAAAGGTGAGACCTACGAGTCGACGCTTAGCGCATTGGATAAGTTGCGACAGGCTGGAATCACCCGCTCGGTGATGATCCTCAACGGCCTGGGCGGAAAGGCCCTCAGCGAGCAGCATGCAGTGAATTCGGCCCGCTTGATGAACCAGGCGCAACCTGAGTACCTGTCTACGCTTGTCGTCAGCTTCCCCGGTGGCGAGGCGCGCTTTCGCGAAGGATTTGCGGATTTCCAGGTGCTTGACCGTCAGGCACTGTTTGTCGAGATCCAGACCCTGCTGGAGTCGCTGGAACTCGAGGACACCGTATTCCGCAGTGACCATGCTTCGAATTACCTGGTTCTCAAGGGCGTTCTCGGTCAGGACAAACCCGCCCTGTTGGCTCAGGTCCGTCAGGCCATTGAATCACCGGAGCGTGCACCGCTGCGCCAAGAGTGGCAGCGGGGGCTCTGAGACACATTCCTGCGAACTGGCGTGTTTGCTGCATTGCTTTGCCGAACGTCGGATTTCCGTCAGGACTGGTGCAAATGATGAAAGTGTTCAGCCTTATCGTGGCCGTGCTCATGCTGAGCGGCTGCATGAAAGTCAGCGATATGGCCGAGGAAACCCGCTTCCAACTGCGAGATGTTGGCATTCTCGACCATAGCGAGACGGTGAGGTCCGCCTCGTGGCGGCTGCAGCCGGATTCCTTCATCTACATTGCGCAGGGGCATTTCGTTCCCCCAGGCGGGGCCTATCCTCGACCGAACGTGGTGGCCGAAGAGGCGTTTGAGAGCTTCGTCCTTTACTTTCCGCTGGTCCGGCGCGCTCCAGAACCTGTAGGGCTGGAGGAAGCATTGAACCAGGCGGCGATTGCTGGTGCCCATTACTTGTTGTATTCGCGATTCGCCGCGGCCGATGACCGTATTGGCAGTTTTGACGAGTTCAACGATCAGCGCGCGCTTGATCGTGTAGGTGTCGATACCAGCGTGGTTCAGTTGATGCTGATCGAGACCGGAAATCGGTATCTGGTCGATACCGCCAGTATTCGCAGTCGCGGCGGTTTGCTAAACATTTATGACGCGACACCGCAGGTCTTGTTGGGGCCGCCCTTGCGTGATTACGCCCGGCGCCTGATAGGCCTGGGGCGCTGAGGAGCCGACATGAGCGATACGGGAAAAGCTGCAAACCTGTTAAGTCAGATTCCCAAGGCCGAGAAAAAAGGCCTGCCACCGGTACACCTGTGGAACCCGCCGTTCTGCGGTGATCTGGATATGCGAATCGCGCGCGACGGGAGTTGGATCTACCAAGGTACGCCAATCGGGCGGCCAGCGATGGTGCGGCTGTTTTCCTCGGTTATTCGGCGAGACGGCGATGATTATTTCCTGGTGACCCCGGTCGAGAAGGTCGGCATCAAGGTGGATGACGCGCCTTTTGTGGCTGTCGAGTTGGTGGTGGAAGGAAGTGGCGAAGGCCAGGTGCTGCGCTTTATCACCAATGTCGGCGACGAAACCGAAGCGGGAATCGAGCACCCTATACGGGTCGAGCTGGATCCGGATACGCAGGAGCCTGCGCCCTACGTTCATGTACGGGCAAACCTCGAGGCGCTGATTCATCGCAACTTGTTTTACCAGTTGGTGGAGCTGGCCGTTCCGCGAGATATCGATGGTGTCGCTTGGCTAGGTGTGTGGAGCCATGGCCAGTTTTTTCAGATTGGTCGCTCCGAGTAGCGCGTCAGAGCGGCTTGAGCCGCTCACTTTCCGCCCTCGGTAACCCTTTGCTGGCTTTGCGTCTCGTCACAGATATAGAGTGCGCTGCGCGGGCTGAGGGTCAGTCGGTGCGCCAGACGATTTCAGCTTCACCACGCTCGCTGACGCTGATCCAGCGGTCGGCGTCTTCCACCGATTCTTCTTCCTGCCAACCGCCCGGTGCGCAGCGAATCTCCACGCCGAGTGCCTGATAGGCATCGCGGGCGCAGGCTATATCGTCTTCCCAGGGCGTGGCGTCGCTTTCAAGCAGCAGGCTGTGCCACTTGCCCACGGCCTTGGGCAGCCAGGTCACTGGAATGTCGCCGGCCCTGCACTTGAAGGTTTTACCCTTTGCCTGCCAGGGGGAGCAGGTTCCGACCGCCTGGGTCAGCCAGTCAGTGACGGCGTCCTGGCTGGCGTCCCTGAGGTAGATTTCGATATCCGGTTGACGCATGGAATGGCCTTGTCTGGCTGACGATGCAGCCGGTTGGATGGAAAGTGTTGAGGCCTCAGAGGCCACATCAGACGCATTGGATCGACTTTAGGTCGAGGTAGCGTTCGCTTGTTGGTTCTGATCAGTCTCGTTGAATCCAGTCATAGCGTATCGCAACCCGTACGTGCAATGGCGCCTCAATGACCGCTGCGCGGCGTTCGGCACTGGCGCGCCAGCCGTGCGGAGTCATCGCCAGCAGATCGGCTCGCGCCTGCGAGTCGTCCAATTGCAGCTCGAAGGTTAATGTCTCGCTGTGTGCGAGATGCATACCCTCAGGAATAAGCGACAGATGCTTCTGGTCGTCGTAATCACGGACCTCGTCGTACAGCAGCCCTCGCAGTTCCCATAAATGCTCGCGAGTCGGCCCCATGCGCAGCAGGCCGCCGCCGGGCGCTAACAGGCGGCGTGCTTCGGTCCAATCCAACGGGCTGAAGACGCTGGCCAAGAGATCGCAGCTGGCATCGGCCAACGGCACCCTGGCCATGCTTGCTACCAGCCAGTCGATCTGTGGCGCGCGCTTGCAGGCGCGCTTCACAGCTTCGCGGGAAATGTCTAGCGCATAGCCTTGCGCGCCGGGCAGCGCTTGAGCTATTTGCGCCGCGTAATAGCCTTCGCCACAGCCAATATCGAGCCAGCGACGCGGCGATCGCTCGGCCGCCAGTTGTGCCAGGCGTTTCGCCAGCGGCGCGTAGTGGCCGCCATCGAGAAAGCGCCGCCTCGCCTCGACCATAGCCTGGTTGTCGCCGGGATCGCGGCTGTTCTTGTGTTGCACCGGAAGCAGGTTCAGATAGCCCTGACGGGCTCGATCAAACCGGTGATTGGCCGGGCAGGCAACGCCATTTTCCACCGCACCCAGCTCGCCGTGGCAGATAGGACAGATCAGCATGCGAGCAGGTTGACCAGGGTCTGGTAGTAGATCTCGGTGAGCAGATCGAGGTCGCTGGCGAGGATATGCTCGTCCACCTGATGAATCGTCGCGTTTACCGGCCCCAGCTCGACCACTTGGGTGCCCAGTGTGGCGATGAAGCGCCCATCCGAGGTGCCGCCGCTCGTAGAGGGCTTGGTCTCGCGGCCGGTAACGCTGCGGATCGCCGCAGCCACGCCATCGAGCAGATCACCTGGTTCGGTCAGAAAGGGCAGGCCTGAAAGCGCCCAGTCAACGTTCCAGTCCAGGCCGTGCTTGTCGAGAATCGCCGCGGTGCGTTGCTGCAATCCTTCGACCGTGGATTCGGTGGAAAAACGGAAATTGAACACGGCTTCCAGCGTTCCGGGGATGACGTTGGTCGCGCCGGTGCCTGAATTCAGATTGGAGATCTGGAAGCTGGTCGGCGGGAAGAACGGGTTGCCGTTATCCCAGTGTTCGGCGGCCAGCTCAGCCAAGGCCGGCGCAGCCAGATGGATCGGGTTTTTGGCAAGATGCGGATAAGCCACATGGCCCTGTCGTCCGCGAACGGTAAGCGTGCCGCCGAGTGAGCCGCGGCGGCCGTTCTTGACCACATCACCGACAAGTGTGGTGCTCGATGGCTCGCCGACAATGCACCAATCCAGTCGCTGGCCCCGTTCCCGCAGACGTTCTACGACGGCCTTGGTGCCGTAGTGTGCAGGGCCTTCCTCGTCGCTGGTGATGAGGAAAGCGATCTGGCCATTGTGGTTCGGGTGCTTAGCGGTAAAGCGCTCTACAGCCACAATCATCGACGCCAGGCTGCCTTTCATGTCTGCCGCACCGCGACCATGGAGCATGCCATGCTCATCGATCCGCGCGGCGAACGGCGGATTCTGCCACGCCTGTATCGGGCCGGTAGGGACCACATCGGTGTGGCCGGCGAAGCACAGGACCGGACCTTCGTTGCCGCGAATCGCCCAGAAGTTTTCGACGTCCTCGATGTGCATTGACTCGATGGCGAAGCCGCAGGCGGAGAGCCGCTCGGTCATCAGCTGCTGACAGCCCTCATCCAGCGGGGTGACCGATGGCCGATTGATCAGCTCGCAGGCAAGTTGGAGGGTCGGGGAGAGGGCGGCGGCGGTCATCACGGCTCCGGGGTAAGGCGGGGAAAGGGCGCCATATTAAATTAAAAAGCAGGGCAGCAGCGGGTCTGAACCAGCCTGGTTGAAAACGCATCGGTATGCCTGGTTGGGACGGCGAGGGCTCGGGCCTATAATCCGCGAATGTCTTGTTTGAGGTATGCCATGTCTATCGACGATCAACGGTTCGGCGGCATCGCCCGTCTGTACGGCTCCGAGGGGTTGCAGCGGCTGGCGGCTGCGCATGTCGCGGTGGTCGGTATCGGCGGGGTTGGTTCGTGGGCGGCCGAGGCGCTGGCGCGCAGCGGCGTTGGAGAAATCAGCCTGTTCGATCTGGATGACGTCTGCATCACCAACACCAACCGGCAGGTACATGCGCTTGAAGGGGCGGTGGGCAAGCCAAAGGTGGACGAGATGGCGGCCCGGATCAGGGCAATCAATCCGGCGTGCGTGGTTCACGCCATGGCCGATTTCGTTACCCGCGAAACCATGGCCGACTACATTACCGAGCAGCTCGATTGCGTCGTCGACTGCATCGACAGCGTACCGGCCAAAGCCGCGCTCATCGCCTGGTGCAAGCGGCGCAAGATCCAGATCATCGCGACCGGCGGGGCTGGCGGACAGGTCGATCCCACCCAGATCCAGGTCGCCGACCTGAACAAAACGTTCAACGACCCGCTGGCGGCTAAAGTGCGTTCGCTATTACGGCGCGACTATAACTTCTCCCGCACGCCAGGTCGGACCTACAGCGTGCCTTGTGTGTTCTCCACCGAACAGCTGCGCTACCCCAAACCGGACGGCGGCGTTTGCCAGAGCAAGAGCTTTGTCGGCGAGGGGGTAAAGCTCGACTGCGCCGGCGGGTTTGGAGCGTCAATGATGGTGACTGCCAGTTTCGGCTTGGTCGCTGCAGCGAGGGCGGTGGACAAGCTGGTCGCCGGGGCTCGGAGACCGGCGGAGCGTTCGAAGAGCTGAAACCGCCACAGTTTGGCCTCAGCCTTTCGACGCGGGTCCGGCAGCCGTCGCCAGCTCGCGCATTCTGCCGATAACGGCGTTCATCCCATTGGCCCGGGATGGCGAGAGCTGCCGAGAGAGGCCCAGTTGGCCGAACCAGTCTGCTACGTCCAGCCGCAGCAGTGCATCGGCATCCAGGCCATTAACCCGAGCCAGCAACACGGCCAGCAGCCCGCGCAACAGACGGGCCTCGCTGGTGCCGCGAAAGTGCAAGCTATCGCCTGGCTGATCGCCAATCAGCCAGAGTTTGCTGTCACAGCCGGCAACCAGGTTGAGCTCATTGCGCTCGGCGTCGCTCAGGGGCTCAAGCCGATCACCCCATTGCATCAACAACCGCGCACGTTGCTCCCAGCCTGCCGCCAGCTGAAAGGCCTGCAGCGTTTCCTGAGCAGCTTCGGGCAGCTCGGTCATCGCAGCATTGCCAGTGCCTGATCCAGCGCACCGAAGAATCGCTGCAGATCGACGCCATCGTTGTACAGTCCGAGCGATACGCGAATTGCGCCTTCGACCCCCAGAGACTTCATCAGAGGCTGGGCGCAGTGGGTGCCACTGCGTATGGCAATGCCTTGTTCGGTCAGGATGTGGGCCAGATCACCGTGATGGATGTCGTCGACGGTAAAGCTTGCGAGCGCCAATTGGGGACTACCCAACAGCCGCACGCCTGGTCGCTGCGCCAAACCTGTTAACAGAGCGTTGTGCAGGGCCAGCTCATGACGGTCGACGGCCTCGGCATTCAGCTTCGAGAGATAGTCCAGTGTGGCACCTAGGCCAATTACCCCGCCGATGGGCGGGGTGCCGGCTTCGAATCCAAGCGGTGCGGCATGAAAGTCTGCACTGTGGAAGTCAGCAACGCGGACCATTTCGCCGCCGAACTGCCAATGCCTGAGTTTGAGCAGCGATTCGCCCCGGCCGTAGAGCGCGCCGACGCCTTCTGGACCGTACAGCTTGTGGCTGGACAGTACATAGAAATCGCAGTCCAGCGCCTGCATGTCATGCCGACCGTGAACTACGCCCTGAGAACCGTCGACTACGCTGAGCGCGCCCTGCGCGTTGGCCAGTGGCAGTAGTTCTGCCAGCGGCTGCCAAGCCCCGAGTACATTGGATAACTGGCTGACGGCAAGCAGGCGGGTGCGTGGGCCGATCAGGCTGGCTGCCGCTTCAATATCGATGATGCCGTGTTCGCTGAGCGGCAATACGACCAGCTTCGCGTCCTGGCGCCGCGCCAGCTGCTGCCAGGGCAGCAAGTTGGCGTGGTGCTCCAGGGCGCTGACGACGATTTCATCACCCGCTGTAATCAGGTGTTCCAGGCCGTAAGCCAGCAGATTCAGCGCTTCTGTGGCGCCGCGGGTGAAGACGATTTCGGTCGGACAGGCGGCGTTGAGCCAGCGCGCTACCTTGATCCGTGAGTCTTCGAAGGCGCGGGTTGCTCGCTCAGCCGGCTGGTGCTGCGCGCGATGGACGTTGGCGGTGCCACAGGTGTAATAGCCGGTCAGGGCGTCGATCAGTGCCTGGGGCTTCTGCGATGTGGCCGCGCTGTCCAGGTAGGTCTGACCCTGGGACTCAAGGATAGCCAGGGCAGGGAAGTCGGCGCGCCAGGGGGATGTCAGCGGCATGGATACTCCTGAAAGCAGGACGGGACGCCTGATGGAGAAATGCGTAGACAGGCGGGCTGCAGCCGGCCCGTCTACGTTTGACGCTGCGCTTAGTTGTGCGCGTGCAACGCCTCGTTCAGCTCGATTGCAGACTTATGTGTCTTGCATTCGACCGCACCGCTCAACGAATTACGGCGGAACAGCAGGTCGGTCTGGCCGGCCAGTTCGCGCGCCTTGACCACCTTGACCAGCTCGCCTTGTTCATCGAGCAGGTTCACTTTGGTGCCGGCTGTGATGTACAGACCGGATTCCACGGTGTTGCGGTCGCCCAGCGGGATACCGATCCCTGCGTTTGCGCCGATCAGGCAGCCTTCGCCGACCGAGATCACGATGTTGCCGCCACCGGAAAGGGTGCCCATGGTCGAGCAACCGCCACCCAGGTCCGAGCCCTTGCCGACGAACACGCCAGCCGAGACGCGACCTTCGATCATGCCCGGCCCTTCGGTGCCGGCGTTGAAGTTGATGAAGCCTTCGTGCATCACGGTAGTGCCTTCACCCACATAGGCACCGAGACGGATGCGTGCGCTGTCGGCGATACGGACGCCGGCCGGAACCACGTAGTCGGTCATCTTCGGGAATTTGTCGACCGAAACGACTTCCAGCAGGTAGCCCTTCAGACGCGCTTCCAGCTGACGTTCGGCGAGTTCGGCCAGGTCGACTGCGCCCTGGTTAGTCCAGGCGACATTGGGCAGCAGCGGGAAGATGCCAGTGAGGTTCAAGCCGTGCGGCTTGACCAGTCGATGCGAGATCAGATGCAGCTTGAGGTAGGCTTCCGGCGTGGAGGTCAGCGCGGCGTCTTCGGCGAGCAGCGTAACCACCAGCGGGCGCTGGCTTTCGGCGAGGCGGGTAAGCAACGCGTGCTGAATGGGATCAATCGTCTTGATTGCATCGGCCAGTAGTGCGGCCTGTGTGGTGCTGATAGTGATCGCCTGATTGCCGCCCTGGTAATTGAGCAGCGGTACAACCGCGTCGACCAGCTCGCCGGCTGGACGAAGCAGGGGTTGCGCATAGAAAACTTCGAGCCAGTTGCCCTGACGGTTTTGAGTGCCGACGCCAAACGCCAGGCTGAAGAGGGAGTTGCTCATGGTGGAATCCTTTATTAGTCGCGCTCGTCTTGGCGAGCGGTTTCAGTTCTTGGCTACCAGCTCGGCAGCGTAAATGTCTGGCTTGAAGCCAACGAGTGTCTTGTCGCCCAGATCGAGAACCGGGCGTTTGATCATCGAAGGCTGGGCCAGCATCAATCCGATGGCTTTTGCCTGGTCAAGATCGGCTTTTTGCTCATCGTTCAGCTTGCGGAAAGTGGTGCCAGCACGGTTGAGTAAAGTCTGCCAACCATGTTCATTACACCAGGCTTCCAGGTGGGCGCGGTCGATACCGGCGCTCTTGTAATCATGAAACTCATAGCTTAGCCCCTGCTGGTCGAGCCAGGTACGGGCTTTTTTCATGGTGTCGCACGCCTTGATGCCGTATAGACAGCGTCCTTTGCTTTTATCGGGCATAGCAGCTCCGCTTTCTCCGGCCAAACTGGGCCGCGGATTATGCCATGACGAGACGAAGCCTGCCGTCCGCAGCGTGAAGCTGGCTCAACTTCACTGCCGCGTGCACTCGTTTACGTGAGTAAAAGAGGTTCGACCTTTTCGACCCTTCATGTTGTCCATTGATCACAATCGTAACGATGAGGTCCTGTATGGCACGCAAGCATTTCGAGAACCACGAAGCTATTTCGTCCGCCGTTCCTGCTGACGAGGGGTTCGAGGCTGTGATCGCCGTCAAGCGTCGCGGCACCGATGAGAATGCACACGTTTTCAAAGTCGCCAACGGTCGCCGTTACGACCTCGCGTCTGAAGCGGACGTGGCTGCCGAAGCTGCCTTGACCAAGGTCAGGGAGGTCAGCGACGAAGGCGAGCTGATCTGGGAAGAAAATGCGATCTGACGGAGGTTGTCATGAGCGAATCGGAAAAGCCGAGCACTGAAGAGCAGAGCAGGCAAGACGAGAACACCAAGGCTGATATTCCCGAGCATATGAAGCCGGAGAATCTTGAAAAGCTGCGTGACTATGGCAAGGACATGATTCCGCCAGGCGTTGCCTGAAATCGCCTAACCGGACGCCAGCGCGTCCGGTTCCGGCATCAAAGCGTCTTGATGAATGCACGAATCCGCTCTGCGGCCTCGACGCAATCTTCCAGCGGTGCCACGAGCGCCATACGGACCCGGCCGGTACCTGGGCTGAATCCTTCGACTTCGCGAGACAGGTAAGAGCCCGGAACGACAGTGACATGCTCACGTGCATATAACTCGCGGGTGAAACGCTGGTCATCCACTGGCGTCTTGGGCCACAGATAGAAACCGCCGTCCGGCCGCTGCACATCCATCACGGGTGAAAGGATGTCCAGCATCGCGTCGAACTTCTCCCGGTACAGCTGCCGATTGGCCTGCACGTGAGCTTCATCGTTCCAGGCAGCAACGCTGGCCAATTGCGTCTGCACCGGCATGGCGCAGCCGTGGTAGGTGCGGTACAGCAGAAACGCCTTGAGAATACCGGCATCGCCTGCGACGAACCCTGAACGCAGCCCTGGCAGGTTCGAGCGTTTGGAGAGGCTGTGAAAGACCACGCAGCGCTTGAAGTCGTCGCGCCCGAGCGCTGTACAAGCGGTCAATAGCCCGGCAGGCGGCTGGTCTTCGTCGAAATACAACTCGCTATAGCACTCGTCTGCGGCGATGACGAAGTCGAACTCGTCCGCCAGGGCAATCAGCTTCTTCAGCGTTTCAAGCGGGACTAGCGCGCCGGTTGGGTTGCCTGGCGAGCAGAGAAAGAGGATTTGCGTGCGCTGCCAAACATCTGCCGAAACCGCGTTGAAGTCTGGGTTGAAGCCATTTTCAGCGGTGCAAGGCAAATAATGTGGAGTGGCGCCGGCCAAAAGCGCCGCACCCTCGTAGATCTGATAGAAGGGATTGGGGCTGATAACCAGCGCACCCTGCTCACGATTGACTACAGCCTGGGTGAAAGCGAACAGCGCTTCGCGGGTGCCGTTGACTGGCAATACATGCCGTGTCGGATCGATGGCTCCCTGGGCTACGCCAAAGCGCCGCTCGCACCAGCGGGCAATCGATTCGCGTAACGCCGGGATGCCCTGCGTGGTGGGGTACACCGCAAGCTGATCAAGGTTGTCGGCCAGCGTCTTTGCGACGAAATCGGGCGAACGGTGCTTCGGCTCACCGATCGACAGCGCGATTGGGCGCTTGTCTGCTGGAGGCTGCGCACCGGCAAGCAGGCCGCGCAGTTTTTCGAAGGGATAGGGCTGCAGCAGGGTCAGGGCGTCATTCATGGTCGGGTCTTCGAAGCGTCGAGAGGCGCCAGGCTGCGCCTCGAAAAATTCAGTCTTGGCGGGCGCCGCCATAATAGGCGCAGCCGCGTAAGGTCTGGCCGTCCAGGCGTAGCTCGGCAGTCAGATGGTTGACTGCGCCGGTTGCGCTGTCCAGGCAGCGCTGCGGGGCCACCCACAGTTCGAGGCGCTGATCGTTGGCTTCGGTACTGAAGTTGGTCTGCCCGCCCGGCAGTTGCTCTTCCAGGTAGGGTAGCGCCAAGGCCTGTTGGTCGGGACGCTCAAGGAGCAAGCCGCCGTCGGTGATCTTTACGCTCCAGCCTGGCTCATGCCCCGTCGCGCGCAGGAGCAACTGGTTGAATGCCGCGTCGCTGCAGCCGGGTCCCTCTGCTTGCAGGCGATACACCTGAGTCAGCTGAAGCTGGTCACTGTTGCCATCTTGATTGGTCAGACTGCCACGCAGGTCGGCAAACAAAGGCTGGTTGCTTCCGGCCGTCAGTGCTTGCACGTCATCGGGTAAACCTGTCGCGCCGCTGTCGACCAAGGCGAGGCTGCGTCGCCCCTGGCAGCTGCTGAATTGCAACCCGCCGTGCTCCTGAGTAATGGTGCCTTGCAGGCGTTCGGTCGAGCGCATCGGAGCCTCTTCGCTCCATTGCAGTGACTGGCAACCGGCAAAAACCGGTAGAAGGCTGAGCAGTAAAGCGCGGGGTGCGATCATGAACGGGCTCGAATTCAGGCGGGGCAGTGCTGCGCCAGTGGGGCTGGCGCAGTTGGATTAGCTACCTTTGACGGCTCGGCCGTCGACGGTGCCTTCTTCGAGCATGATCTGATACTCCTTGCCGTCTTTTTCCACCTGATGCAGGCGGACCAGCATGAAGTCCCAATTCTTGGCGAACCAGAGGATAGTTTGTCGCTTGCTCTGCGTCGGATCGCGCACGCGTTCGACCTTGATGGCGTCGACCTGACCGGCCTTCGTGCTGACCTTTTCCTCGCCCAGGACACGGAAATCGTAGGTCTCGATCTCGTCACCATCTACTACTTGGTAGCTCATGCTCTTTTCGCCCGCTGCAACCGCGTGCTGAAGGGCGATCTGATAGGTTGATTTGTCCAGCAGGCCGCGATTCAGCGGAAGCTTAACCGGATCACCGCGGTCTTCTCCGACCACCTGTTTGGCTTGCCAGTCAAAATCGTGCTTGATGGACTTGCCCTTGCCCAGCCCGCTGCGCTTGAGTCGGTATTTCTGCGGCAGGAAGGTCTCGCCTTCGACCTGGAAAACGCTGCGCTCATTGAAGCTGGCAACCAGCATCGAGGCTTCGAAGTCCAGCTCCCAGGTATTGTCATCGCGCTTTTCCAGGCTGCGCTGGGCTGTGCCGCTGACAGGGACCTGTTTCCAATCCGCGGTGTAGCTGGCGGAGAAAGGCTTCAGCTCAAGGGCCTGAACCGGCAGGGCCAGCACGGCGAGAGCGAGCAGCAAGGCGCGACGCATAATGTCTCCTAGATCTCTAATAAATGGCCAGCGGCCGGCAACAGCACGTTATCCAGCATCGCGCCTTGATCGGCAAGGCGCAAGCGGCCGTCGGCGAACCAGCGGACAGCCAGCGGATAGATGATGTGCTCGGCCGCATGCACACGATCGGTCAGTTGGTCGATGCTTTCGTTGGGTTCGATCTTCAGGCGAGCCTGTATGGCCACAGGACCGCCATCGAGCTCTTCGGTCACGAAGTGCACGCTGCAACCGTGCTCCTGGTCGCCTGCATCAAGTGCGCGGCGATGGGTATCCAGTCCCTTGTATTTCGGTAGCAGGGACGGATGGATGTTGAGCAGGCGACCCTGGTAATGGCGAACGAAGCCTGCGGAAAGGATGCGCATGAAGCCGGCTAGTACAACCAGTTGCGGCTGATAGGCGTCGATGATTTCAATCAGTGCCGCATCGAAGGCTTCACGATCAGCAAATCCCTTGTGCTGCAGGACATGCGTATCGATGTCCACCGCCTGCGCACGCTGCAGGCCATAGGCCTCTGCACGGTTTGAAACTACAGCGCGGATTCGCACGGGGCTGTCTTCACCGAGGCTGTCGATCAGGGCCTGGAGATTGCTTCCAGACCCTGAGATCAGCACGACGACATCACAGGGTGCGTGCATCAATGGCTTTTCAGGTTGTTCAGCAGTACGCGCTCGGCATCTTCGCCAGCGGAGCCGATTTCGCCGATAACCCAAGGGCTTTCGCCGGATGAGCGCAGATTGGCAAGTACGGTTTCGACCTGATCCTGGGCGACACAGATGACCATGCCGACACCACAGTTCAACACGCGGTGCATTTCGTGCTCATCGACATTGCCTTGCTGCTGCAGCCAATCAAACACAGCAGGGCGCTGCCAGCTGGCGACATCGATGACTGCCTGACTGCCTTCGGGCAGCACGCGCGGGATGTTGTCCAGCAGGCCGCCGCCAGTGATGTGCGCCATCGCTTTCACCGCGCCGGTCTCTTTGATCAACTTGAGCAATGGCTTCACATAAATACGTGTCGGCGCCATCAAGAGCTCAGTGAGCGGCTTGCCGTCGAGTTGGGTGTTTTCGATATCGGCGCCCGCCACTTCGATGATCTTGCGGATCAGCGAATAGCCGTTGGAATGGGGGCCGGAAGAGGGAAGGGCGATCAGCGCATCGCCAGCGGCTACTTTTGAGCCGTCGATGATTTCACTTTTCTCCACCACGCCTACGCAGAAGCCGGCCAGGTCGTAATCTTCGCCTTCGTACATGCCGGGCATCTCGGCGGTTTCGCCGCCCACCAGCGAGCAACCTGCCAGTTCACAGCCGGCACCGATACCGGTCACCACCGTGGCGGCGATGTCGACGTTGAGCTTGCCGGTGGCGTAGTAGTCAAGAAAGAACAGTGGTTCGGCGCCGCAGACAACCAGGTCGTTCACGCACATCGCAACCAGATCCTGGCCGATACTGTCGTGCTGGTTGAGATTCAGCGCCAGGCGCAGCTTGGTGCCGACGCCATCGGTGCCGGAAACCAGAACGGGCTGCTTGTAGCCAGCCGGAATTTCACAGAGCGCGCCAAAGCCGCCCAGGCCACCCATGACCTCAGGACGAGCGGTGCGCTTGGCCACGCCTTTGATGCGTTCGACCAACGCTTCGCCTGCATCGATGTCGACACCGGCGTCCTTGTAGCTGATGGAGGGTTGCTTGCTCATAAGATTCCGGACCTGTGAAGGGGAGTGCGGGGCGACCGGGTCAGAATCAGGCTTCTGTCGCGACGCGGCGAGGGCGCCGGACCGGTCTGCGGAAAGCGCGCGATTTTATCAGGCTTGCCGCACAGCGACCATCCCGCGAACGGTGATGTCGAACAGGTGTGCCAGGAACAGACATGAGATTGCGCGGCAAGATGCGCAGCCTGTGACTGCTGCGGTTGCCGCGAGTTAGGGGCCTGTTTAAGGTATAACGCTTGATCACCGTAGCCGAACCCGATCGCCGCCACGCGACCGGCAGGCTCCCATGACTGGCTAGCCAGCGAGTTTCTATATATGCGCGTATTTCCCCGTCTTCTGGCGCTCTGCTGCGCAGTTGTGTCTGCCCATAGCATGGCGGCTCCCCTTGCCGACCTCTACAAAGTGCGTGAGCCGGTTGCCAGTCAACAGCCAGCGGAGCGCGAAGAGGCGCTGCGCAAAGCTTTCGACACGCTGGTGCTGCGTCTGACAGGCGATTCCAGCTCTGATCAGCAGGCCGTTGCGCCATTGCGCAGCGATCCGCAGCAATTGGTGAGCCGGTATGCCTATGAAGGGGACACCGTCGTCGTCAGCTTTGACCCGGTGACTACCGAGCGTGCGCTGCGTTCAGCGGGGCTTCCGCTGTGGGGTACTGAGCGTCCGAGCATCCTGACCTGGTGGCTGAGAGAGACTGCTGACGGTTCGCAGCTCGTTGGTGACGCACAGGAAGGTTCTTCCGACTTGCGTGCTGCCGCCCAGCACCGCGGCCTGCCGTTGCGCTTGCCGCTGGCCGATCTGAGTGAGCAGCTCGTAGCTACCTCTGACGCAGTCACTGCAAAGGACCCCCAGGCGCTTCGCGATGTTTCGGAGCGGTACGATGCAGACGGGCTGCTCGCTGTCATGGCGAAACAGTCCGGCGAAAGCTGGGAAGCCGACTGGCGCCTCTGGATGGGTGACAAGCAGACGCAAGGCAAGGCGAGTGGCGACACCCGCGTTGCGCTGGCCGATGAGGTGATGCTCGCTGTGAGTACATTCCTGGCGCCGCAATACCGCGTCAAGCCCGGTGACAGATCGGAGATCACGCTTGAGGTGCTTGGGGCCGACGTGGAGCGTTTTGCCGAACTGGATCGCCTGCTCGAACCCTTCGGCGCACGCCTGCAGCAGGTTGCCAGTGATCGGCTGGTGTATCGCCTCAACGCCAGTCCAGAGCAGCTTCGGGCTCAACTGGCTTTGGCGCGGCTGCAGGAAGTCGCTGCCGATGAAATTGACCCGCAATCGATGGAGACCGCAGACGCTAATGGCGAGGTCGAGCCCACCGGCGAAGGCGAAGTGTCGGCTGGCAGTGCTGAAGCACAGTCAGACGATACCCAGACGCTCGAGGAGCCGGGCACGCCGGCAGCCGAGCAATCCCGGCCGGTGGAGCAAGGCACCTTGCTGCGCTACCGCTGGTAGAGGCAATGCCGCTCACAAAATCGCGCCTGCCATAACGTTTATCGATTCATCGTTTCCCTTGCGCCTGCCGAAACCATGCGGCCTTGGATCACCCCAGACAAGACGTTGAGAACATGACCATCACCCACAACAACCGCTGGCTATGGCTGGCGGCCCTGTTACTGATTGGCTGGCTGATTTATCAGCTGTCACCAATCCTTTCACCTTTTCTGGTCGGCATCCTGCTGGCCTATCTGGGCGACCCGCTGGTTGACCGGCTGGAGCGCTGGAAACTGTCCCGAACCTGGGGCGTGATTCTGGTTTTCTCGTTGTTCACGCTGTTGTGTCTGTTGCTGCTGCTGGTGTTGGTGCCGATGCTCGGCAAACAGCTGATGCACCTCTATCAACTGGCACCGCAGGGGCTGGACTGGCTGCAGCTGACGGCGTTGCCCTGGGTGCAGGCGCAGTTTGGCCTCGATGAGGATTTCTGGCGCGTCGACCAGCTCAAGAGTGCATTTTCAGCCAATCTCGGCAGCACCAAGGATGTGGTGGCGGTCATCCTCAGTCAGGCTACGGCGTCGAGCATCGCTTTGCTGGCATGGTTGGCGAACCTCCTGCTGGTGCCTGTGGTGTGTTTCTACCTGCTGCGTGATTGGGATCTGATCATGGCCAAACTGCGCACGCTGCTGCCTCGGCGGCGCGAGGATGCTGTCATGGCGCTGATGCGCGAATGTCATGAAGTGATCGGCGCTTTTCTCCGTGGCCAGCTACTGGTCATGTTGGCGCTGGCTGTCGTCTATTCGGCTGGGCTCATGTTGATCGGTGTCGAATTGGGGCTGTTGATTGGCGTGCTGGCTGGCCTCGCGAGCATCGTGCCGTACATGGGCTTCGTGGTGGGCATAGCCGCGGCAGTGATTGCCGTGCTGTTTCAGTCTGGTTTGGAGCTCTACCCGCTGCTGGGCGTCGCTGCGGTGTTCACAGTCGGACAGATGCTGGAAGGCATGCTGCTGACCCCGCTGCTGGTGGGAGACCGTATCGGCCTGCACCCGGTTGCGGTGATCTTCGCGGTGCTGGCGGGGGGACAACTGTTCGGATTTACCGGCGTGCTTCTGGCATTGCCAGTTGCAGCGGTGATCATGGTTCTGCTGCGCCACGTGCATGATCTCTATAAACTCTCGGACCTCTACGCAGAACCGCCGGTCGACCCACCCCGCCAACCATGAAACCCATTCAGCTCCCCTTGGGCATTCGTCTTCGTGACGACGCCACCTTTGCCAACTTCTACCCGGGCGCCAATGCGGCCGCGCTTGGCTATGTCGAGCGCGTCTGTTCACCCGCAGCTGGCTGGTCCGATGAGTTGATCTATTTGTGGGGCGGTACTGGAGTGGGGCGCAGTCACCTGCTTCAGGCCGCCTGCTTGCGCGTCGAACAGCGCGGTGAGCTGGCGGTGTATCTGCCATTGGCGGAGGTGGCGGAATACGGCCCGGCGCTTCTGGATAATCTGGAGCAGAGCGAGTTGGTCTGTCTGGATGATCTGGATGCGATAGCGGGCGATCCGGTGTGGGAAGAAGCCTTGTTCCATCTGTTCAATCGCCTTCGCGACAGCGGTCGACGGCTGTTGCTCGCCGCTGATGCCTCTCCGCGAGAAATTGCGGTGCAGCTTCCAGACCTCAAATCCCGGCTGAGTCTATCACTGGTGTTTCAGCTGCAGGAGCTTTCGGATGAGGACAAACTGCGTGCGCTGCAGCTCCGAGCCTCGCGCCGCGGTCTGAATCTGCCGGACGATGTCGGTCGTTTCATTCTCACGCGTGGGGCCCGCAGCATGAGCGCATTATTCGAGTTGCTCGACCGGCTCGATCAAGCCTCGCTTCAGGCGCAACGTAAGCTGACCATTCCGTTTCTCAAGGAAACGCTCGGCTGGTAGGAATGCCGGCTGCAGTCTGTTGAGTTCGGCACGGCTTTGCAGGGCAGCACTGCCAAGCCGAGCCGAAACGTCGTCATACGGCTCACCCTGGAGTAGGTTGAACTGCTGGCGTAGGGTGGGCTTCAGCCCACCGACGCCGTTCAACGTTACCTCAGAATCTTGCGCCTCCCCCCCGTCTCGTCTCAGTTCTCGCCTGCCGCTTTGCGGCCGTACTGATAAGCCCAGCGGGTATAGAGCAGGGCGCTTATGAAAAGCGTCAGGCTGATGATCGCTTCCAGCCAGCCGTAAACCATTCGCGCCGGGTTGATAGCGGCAAGCACGCCCTGAATAAAGTACAGATTGACGATAAAGCAGGTCCAGGCATGGGCTCGCGGGCTCCCTGAGATCATCCCTGGCGCCACCAGGAGGAGTGGAATCAGCTGAATGCTGACCACCACCCAGGTCCGCGCGCCGTGCAGGTCGGCAAATGCCAGATTCCAGACCACCAATAGCACGGCCAGTCCAATGAAACTGGCCAGGCTGATGGCGCGACTGAGTTTTACCCGTGGGGTCAGCCATTCGAGCGATGGCAGGGGCTTGGGCTTTCTAGCCACGGTCATTCTCCAAACGCTTGGCGGTCTGCGCGAGGCGTTGGCCCAGTGCGCGGCAAAGATCGATTTCATGCTCGTCCAGCAGCCGCTTTCCATCGGCTCCGGCATGGTGGCTGGGGCCATAGGGCGTGCCGCCGCCGCGAGTCTCAAGCAGGGCATTTTCACTGTAGGGCAAACCGAGCACCAGCATGCCGTGGTGAAGCAGGGGCAATAGCATCGACAGCAGAGTGGACTCCTGCCCGCCGTGCAGGCTGGAAGTCGAGGTGAACACGCCGGCTGGTTTGCCTACCAGCTCACCGGTCAGCCAGAGCCCGCTGGTGCCATCGAGAAAGTATTTCAGTGGGGCAGCCATGTTGCCGAAGCGGGTGGGGCTGCCCAACGCCAGACCGGAGCAATGTTTAAGGTCATCCAGCGTTGCGTAGATGGCGCCTTGCTGCGGGATCGCAGGCGCAACAGCCTCGCATTCCGCTGACACGGCCGGTACGGTGCGCAATCTTGCCTCAAGCCCTGCCTGTTCGACGCCACGGGCTATTTGCCGGGCCATTTCCGCAGTGGCGCCGTGGCGGCTGTAATACAGCACAAGGACGTAGGGTGCAGTCATGGCAGTATCTCCAGTACCTTCTCCGGTGGCCGACCAATCACCGCAGCATCGCCAACAACCAGGATCGGTCGCTCGATCAGTTTCGGATGCGCAACCATGGCATCGATGATCTGCCCGTCGGTGAGCGTTGGGTCAGTGAGGTTCAGGGTTTTGTATTCTTCCTCGCCGCTGCGCAGCAGCTGGCGCGGGCTGATGCCCAGTCGAGCAAGGATCTGCCTGAGCTCGTCAGCCGACGGAGGTGTTTCGAGATACCGGATCACGGAAGGGGTGAGGCCGCGTTGTTCGAGCAGCTCCAGGGCGTTACGTGATTTCGAACAGCGTGGGTTGTGGTAAAGGATCAGGTCGGTCATTTAGGTTGCTTCGCGCCAGTTTAGGCGGCCATTCTAACCCTCAAAGCCGTGGGGCTTGAAACGGTGGTCGCGGAGGGCTGTCTGCCAAGGTAGGCTTTTGCTTGCTATTGGCCTGCGGGCAATCGGTTTTCGACGATCGCGACTGGCACCGAGGGGATTGAATGCATCAACGGATCAAGGATTTTCTGGAGTTCGGTCGTTTTCTAGTGCAGCGTTTCCTCGCGGATCGCGGCCCACACAGCGCTGCCGCATTGACCTATACCACTCTGTTCGCAGTGGTGCCGATGATGACGGTGACCTTCGCCATGCTGTCCGCCATTCCAGCGTTCCAGGGAATCGGTGAGCAGATTCAGGTGTACATCTTCAGCAATTTCATCCCCTCCACTGGTGCGACCATTCAGGACTATCTGGTCGCGTTCACTGACCAGGCGAGGCAGCTGACCTGGTTTGGTGTGGGTTTTCTGATGGCGACCGCATTGATGATGCTGCTGACCATCGAAAAGGCGTTCAACGTGATCTGGCGCGTGCGCCAACCGCGCCGTGGAATCTCAAGCTTCCTGCTGTACTGGGCAATCCTTAGCCTTGGGCCGCTGTTGCTAGGGGCGGGGTTCGCCATGAGCACTTATATCACCTCGTTGTCGCTGATATCGGGACCGCATGCGTTGATCGGTGCACGCACCGTTTTGAAAGCAATGCCGCTGCTGCTCAGTGTTGCGGCATTCACGTTGATCTACGCGGCGGTGCCGAATACACGCGTGCCGCTGCGGCATGCATTGGTAGGTGGGACCTTTACCGCTGTGCTGTTCGAAACGGCTAAGCAATTGTTCGGCTTGTATGTCAGCTATTTCCCCAGCTACCAGTTGATCTACGGGGCTTTTGCCGCGGTGCCGCTGTTTCTGCTGTGGGTTTACCTTTCCTGGATGATCGTATTGTTCGGCGCCGAACTGGTCTGTGGGTTGTCATCATCGCAGCAGTGGCGGCGGCGTTCGGTACCGCGTCTGCTGGTCATGCTCGGCTTGTTGCGGGTGTTCTACGAAAGCCAAAAGGCCGGGCGTGAGGTTCGCTTGCGCGACGCGCACCGGAGCGGCTGGAGGCTACCCGAGGATGAGTGGGACGAGATCCTGGAATTCTTCGAACAGGAGCAGCTTGTCTGCAGAACCGGCTCGTCCGGTTGGGTGCTTTGTCGCGATCTGAATAGCTACAGCTTTGATCAGCTGTTGCGCTCCAACCCTTGGCCGCTCTCCGGTAAGCAGGCGTTACCGGAGCGTCTGGATGAGCCCTGGTATCCGACGCTGCGCCAATCCATGGAGCTGCTGCAGCGCGAGCAGGCCAACCTCTTTGGTGGTAGCGTCGCAGACTGGCTGCAGTCGCAGCGGGTCTGACGGGCCGATAATCAGCAGCATAAGGTGTACGAGGATGAACAGAGGACTCAGCGGATTGCTCGGCGCCTTCGCCTGCTTGATGCTGGTGGGCTGTAGTGAGGATTGGGGGGCGGACCAGCACGGCGTAGCTGTCACTGCGCAGCAGCTCGACGGGCAGTGGTTGCTGATCAATTACTGGGCCGAATGGTGCGGCCCCTGCCGTACCGAAATCCCGGAATTGAACGCATTGGATCAGTCGCGGAATGACATCACCGTGCTGGGGGTCAATTTTGACGGGCTGCAAGGCGACGAGCTGGCCGCAGCAGCCGAG
The DNA here is from genome assembly GCF_053470365.1 of Stutzerimonas tianxiuensis. Taxonomy (NCBI): domain Bacteria; kingdom Pseudomonadati; phylum Pseudomonadota; class Gammaproteobacteria; order Pseudomonadales; family Pseudomonadaceae; genus Stutzerimonas; species Stutzerimonas tianxiuensis. The sequence goes on from NZ_JBPVWS010000006.1 coordinate 225,386, forward strand.
CAGCTGAACATTGATTTCAGGGTGCTTAGCGTCGATCCGGCGGAGCGGTTGGGTCTTCCGCGCAGTGCAGTGCTGCCGGTGACCTATATCGTCGATTCTGCCGGTGAGGTCCGCGAGAGTCTGGTTGGTGAGCAAACGGCGGAAGGATTGCTGGCTCGGCTGGATAAGCTGCGCAGTGAAGGGTAGCGGCAATTCGCGGTACGCTCGGGGATTTACGGTTTTACGTACCAAAAGTCCTGCCAGAAGCCGATCACCTTTGCTGGATAGTGATGTTTGCCAAGGCTTCCGTTATAGCGAGCCAGCGCTCGGTTGATATCACCGTTTTCCTTCTTCAGGTAGTAACTGAGGATGGTGCAGCCGTAGCGGAGGTTGGTGGCGTTGTCGGTCAGATTGTCTTGCGGTCGTCCCAGTTCGGCTTTCCAGAAGGGCATCACCTGCATCATGCCCTGCGCGCCGACGCTGGAAATGGCGAAACGGTCGAAGCGGCTTTCAGCATGGATCAGTGCCAGAACGATATCTGGTTTGAGCCCCGCCTTGCTGGCCTCCTGATGCACCAACCGGAGCAAAGTCAGACGCTCCTGCGGGTCACGAACGTAGCGCTTCAGGCGCGTTGACATATCGAGCAGCCAGACTTCGGCATCAAAGCGATCCTGGAAGCTCTCGGCTTCAGCGACGGTGCGCTGCATCAGTTCGCGAAGCTCTGGCTCCGGCGCCTGGCGAACAGTCGCAGAAACTGGCCAGGCAGCGAGCAGTATCAGCAGCCACAGGAGCGGGAGCGGCTTCATGGCGCAGCCTAGTCGCCTTCGCCGGTATCGCGAGCCTGACGACCTGCGTCTTGCATCAGGGTCTGGAGAAACTCCTGCTGCAAGTCTGGGTCGTTGCGGGTCAGCTCAATCAGGCTCTGTTCAAGCTCGCTGGCTTCCTCCTCCAGGCCAAGCTCTGAAAGCCGCTTGACGCGATGCACCCACTGATTGACATCGTCACCTTCGAGGTCATCGAAGATCAGATCGTGCGCTTCGAGCAGCTTGCCACGCAGTGCGCGGCTGACAAGAAGCGTGGCGTCAGCTCGGGTGCCGTCCTGCGAGTCTTCGACCTGCAACTGGAGTTTACCTACCTGGCTGATGTCCTGGTCGGCAAAGGGGCCATCAAGCAGATTCAAGCGCAGCACACCGTTGCGGTCGGTGCTAAGTTCGTGCGTCTCGTTAGCTGCGACGACCTGCACCGGACGCTCAGCCCACGGCAGGCTGGAATACTCGAGCCGGGCGTCGCGTCGCTGCTCGTCAAGGCTGGCAAGGTTCTGCTGCGATCGTCCGTTGGACTCGGCATTGATGAAAGGATTGAGACCGGCAAAACCATAGCTGATCCAGTCGCGGGTAGCGCTTTCCGGTAGGTTGCCAAGCACCACCACATTGAGCACATTGGCGCCGACGCCTGCGACCACTGCTACAGCGCCGAGCGGGATTTCGTACAGCTCGCGCCAGGGTTGGTAGGGCGTATAGCGGTCATAGCGCCGCGTCACCTCGAAGTCAGTCACCTCGAAGGTCTTCTGGTCGAGTATGCGGATGCGCCGCTGGGGAAGCTCGAGCAATGGCGCGCCTACTTCGATGCGCAGGCTGTGATCGAGCAGTTTGCGTTCGGTGCGGGCTTCTTGTTCGCTGCGTTGAGGCAGCTGATTGGCGCAGCCGCTCATAAAAAGCGCCATGCAAAGCATGGCGCAGGTTGAAGCACTTCGGTTGAGCATGATTTCCGTCAGCGGCTGGCGCGGGAATTGATGAATTCGAGAATGTCGGCAGCCGGGACGGCCTGGCTTTCGGCATCACGGCGATGCTTATATTCCAGAGTGCCATCGGCAAGACCGCGGTCGCCTACCACTATGCGATGCGGTATCCCTACCAACTCCATATCGGCGAATTTGACGCCTGGACTTGTCTTTTTGTCACGGTCGTCGAGGAGGACGTCGTAGCCGGCTGCAGTGAGTTCTGCGTAGAGCTTATCGGTTGCTTCGCGGACGGCCTGGTTTTCATACTTCATCGGGACCAGCGCGATCTGGAACGGGGCGAGGGCATCCGGCCAGAGGATGCCGCGGTCATCGTAGTTCTGTTCGATTGCGGCCGCGACGACACGAGACACGCCAATGCCGTAGCAGCCCATGGTCAGGGTGACGGGCTTGCCGTTCTCGCCCATCACGGTGCAGTTCATCGCTTCGCTGTACTTGGTACCCAGCTGGAAGATGTGCCCGACTTCGATGCCGCGCTTGATGATCAGCGTGCCGACCCCATCGGGGCTTGGGTCGCCTGCAACCACGTTGCGTAGATCCGCGACCTCAGGTAACGGGAGGTCACGCTCCCAATTGACGCCGAAGTAGTGTTTGTCCTCCTGGTTGGCTCCCGCCACGAAATCGCTCATCAGCGCCACAGAACGATCGATGACGCAGGTTATTGGCAAGTTCAAGGGACCTAGCGAGCCAGGACCGGCACCCATGACAGCGCGGATTTCCGCTTCGGTCGCGAATACCAGCGGTTGTGCGACCTGAGGCAGATTCGCAGCCTTGATCTCGTTCAGTTCGTGGTCACCACGAACGATCAGTGCAACCAGTTGGTCCTTCTCGATGCTCCGCACAAGCAGGGTTTTGATCGTTTTTTCAATAGGCAGTTGAAACTGCTCGACCAGTGCAGCAATCGTCTTGCAGTTTGGGGTATCGACCAGACGGAGCTCTTCGGTCGCAGAGCCGCGCTCAGTCTCGCGGGGGATCGCCTCGGCCTTTTCGATGTTGGCCGCGTAATCGGAGCTGTCGCTGAATGCGATATCGTCTTCACCTGACTCGGCCAGTACATGAAACTCATGCGAGCCCGTGCCGCCAATAGAACCGGTATCCGCCTGGACAGGTCGGAAATTCAATCCCAGACGCGTGAAAATATTGCAGTACGCCTCATGCATCCGGTCATACGTTTCCTGCAGTGACTGTTGGTCAGCATGGAACGAATAGGCGTCCTTCATGATGAATTCGCGCCCGCGCATCAGGCCGAAGCGAGGACGGATTTCATCGCGAAACTTGGTCTGTATTTGGTAGAAGTTGATCGGCAGTTGCTTGTAGCTGTTCAGCTCATTGCGCGCCAGGTCGGTGATGATCTCTTCGTGAGTCGGGCCAACACAGAATTCGCGGTCATGACGGTCTTTCAGGCGCAGCAGCTCAGGGCCGTACTGCTCCCAACGGCCGGTTTCCTGCCAGAGTTCAGCAGGCTGTATCCCAGGCATCAATACTTCCAGCGCGCCGGTCTTGTTCATTTCTTCGCGAACGATAGCCTCGGCCTTGCGTAGTGCGCGCAGCCCCATCGGCATCCAGGTGTAGAGGCCGGACGCCAGCTTGCGGATCATCCCGGCACGCAGCATAAGCTGGTGGCTGATGACAACAGCGTCGGAAGGCGTTTCTTTTAGGGTCGAGAGCAGGAACTGACTGGTGCGCATGTGGGCCGTTGTGTCCTTGCAGAGCGGAGAATTTGGCTCGGCATTGTACGGTGGCGATACGGAGACGTACAGAATCGTTCCGATAGCATGCGCGTGCAAAAACGAAGAAGCCCGGCGCAGGGCCGGGCTTCATTTCTAGCTCGAGCTACAGCTGATAGGCCTGTATTACAGGATGCTCAGCGGGTACTCGACGATCAGGCGTAGGTCTGTCAGGTCAGTACCGTTGACAGGTGCATAATCGCTGTCGGACCAGTACTTGGCGTGACGGAGGCGGAGCGAAAGATCTTTCGCAGCGCCGTCCTGTACTACGTACTTGGCTTCAACGTCCCACTCGCGCTCCTCACCAGTGCCTGTCGGCGTGCTGATGTCATAGCCACTAACATAGCGGGTCATGAAGCTCAAACCTGGAACACCGTAGCTGGCCATGTTGATGTCATAGCGCGCTTGCCAGGATTTTTCGTCTTCGCCGTTGAAATCGGAATACTGAACCGAGTTCGCCAGCCAGACGGTGCCGCCGCCGTCGTCGCCATAGATGTAGCCAACGCCGTCTACGCCGCCATGGGATTGCTGGTACGCGACAGTAAACTTATGCGCGTCAAAGGCGTAGGTGCCGGCAAGGCTCCAGATTGTGTTGTCTTCGTCGTTAGCGGTGCCGACATACTCCGACTCATATTCACTTTGATAAATATTGAAGTCGAAGGCTAGGGACTGCTCGCTACCCAGGTCCATGTTGTAGTTGACGTTGCCGTAGTACTTCTCAAAGGCATCTTCAAGGTCGGAGTAGTACAGCGAAGTGCTGACATTGTCGCTGAAAGCGTACGTACCACCGACAAAGATGATCTCATCAAGACCTAGCGCATCATGGCTGGACTCGCGCTGAGCGCTTAGAGCGGTAAAGCGGCCCGCGTTCAGCTCAAGACCTTCAATCTCACTGCTGCTGATCAAGCCGCCTTCGGCTGTTTCAGGAAGCAGGCGGCTGTCATCTGTTGAGAAAACAGGCAGAGCAACGAACTGGGTCCCGTATTTCAGTACAGTGTTCGACACCCGGAACTTAACGGCAGCGCCAGCTTGGGAATAATCATCGGCAACGTGTTCGTCGCCTTGTACGGCTGGGAATATACCGTTGCCCTGGCGGCCGCGACCGGTATCAAGTTTGACGCCCAGTAGACCGATTGCATCGACACCTACGCCAACTGTGCCCTGGGTAAAACCGGATTCAAAAGTGCCGATGAAGCCGTGACCCCATTCTTCACGATAGCTCTGACCGTTGACAGCGGGAGTGCCACCAGCACCGTTATCACGGAAGTCACGGTTCATATACAGGTTACGGTTCAGGATGGTCAGGCTGCTGCCTTCGACAAAGCCTTCCGATTCGGACTGGCTGGACGCAAAAGCCATTTGCGACGTGCCGGCCGCAACGGCCATTGCAATAACGCTCCACTTCATCACTTGCATTGTGATTGCTCCTTTGGTTTCAAATTGGTGCTTGCTTTCCTGCGTGCGCCGGAAAGAGGCATCTTTATTTTCGGTATACAAGCTCAATTGAGTCCTTCGTTTGCCTAGCTGGTCGTGACCTGCAGCAAGTCTGGAATGTATTTCCGAGAATTACTGTGTAGCTGGGTAAACTGGCGCGAGCAAGCTTAACTCAGCTATCCGCGATTTTCTTCCCCCGTTCAAGCAGCTTTTTTGTTCAAAGCAATAACCGTGCACAAAATCCATTCACTGATTTTTCGCGACGATTCGAGTCGAGGCATGTTGCCGCTCGCGCTAAAGCAGGGCTGGTTTCGAACCTGATTGCACCTCGCTGGTGCGCGTTGCTTGCTGATCGCTTTCGGGTGCTGGAGTATCCTGCCGCAAACGACCAGACAAAGCTTAGCTGGCGCCGACATCAAAGTAGGCAAAGGAGACCGTTATGTTCGTTCTCGATGAACGCTTGCAGCAGGACACGGTGACGCTGGGTGATTTTCCGTTATGCCGGTTGCTGTTAATGAATGATGCCAGTTATCCATGGTTCATCCTGGTGCCCCGTCGGGAAGAGGTCAGTGAGCTGTTTCAGCTGAATACGGCCGATCAACAGTTGTTGTGGCGAGAGGCGACGGCCCTGGCGGAAATACTCAAAGACACCTTTGGCGCGGACAAGATGAACGTGGCGACACTGGGCAATGTTGTGAGCCAATTACATGTGCATGTGATTGCCCGGCGTCGGGACGACGCCGCTTGGCCGGCCCCGGTGTGGGGCTTCCAGTCGACCAAACCTTATAGCGAAGCGCAGCTGACGGGCATCAGGCAAAAGCTGAAGCTCGTCCTCGCTAATGGCTTTCAGTTCGAAGAGGACAGGTAATGGAATTGGAACAACGCATTGCCGACCTGGAAGCGCGCCTGGCTTTTCAGGACGACACTATCCAAACACTAAGCGATGTACTGGTCGCGCAGCAGCGTACGGTCGACCGGCTGCAGGCGCAGTTGGGCTTGCTCGCAAGGCGGCAGGAAGACCTGCAAAGCAGGGTGGAGGGGGAGGGAGACGAAGCGCCCCCGCCCCATTATTGACAGGGCGGCGGCCTTATCAAAGCAGGGTGCGCTGGCGCCCTGCCTCAGCTGTCAGTGGCTCGGCTGGTCGGCGACGACGTCTTCAGCCTGAAGGCCTTTGTCGCGCATCATGATTGTGAATTCGACGCGTTGGCCTTCGACCAGTACCCGGTGGCCTTCGCCTCGAATTGCCCGGAAGTGGACAAAGACGTCGTCGCCACTGTCACGGGAAATGAAACCGAAACCCTTTGAAGTATTGAACCACTTGACGGTGCCAGTCTCGCGTCCTGCTGTCGGAGCAGTGGCGTGACTGGGCTGGGCTTTGCGGATTTTGCCAGAGCCGCGGTTGGAGCTGCTCACGCTTGGGGCTTTGGTTTGGCTTGTTGCCAATTGCAGCAGTACGGCGATAAAGGCGAGCATGAGACTGGCTAGGGTTGCCGGCTGGCCTGCGACGCTGGCGACTGGAATCAATACGATGGCAGTCTGGATGGCGACTGAAGCGATTAGCAGTGCGGATGCGCCGAATAAAAGCGGACGGGCATGACCGTTGGTGTTCAGTTGAGTTGAGGCGGCGAACTGCACGTTCAGCAGGCCCAGAAGCAGCAGGCACAACGCTGCAGGCTGAACCAGCAGAGGCATGGAGCCGGTCAAGCTGGGTACGAACGATAACAACAGGGCGGCTACGCCCGTTAATACGTGAAGGATCTTAAGCATTCTTATGACTCGCAGTTAAATAGCACGACAGAAAACGGCAGGCTTTCGGGCAAGTGGAGACGCTGAGCGTGAGTGCGGCGATCGCTCATATTTGATGGTGCCCGGCCTACGGCGCGCGCGAATTTAACAGTAAAGAGTGGCGACGCTCAATTCGATAAGGTTGAGGTTGGCGATTGAGCGAGGCTGAGATGGGTCGCGTTGAGCTTTCCAGCGTTCGGTTTGCTTTGGAGGGGTTTCGGCGGGATAACCGCTCATGCGGCTATCCCAGTTGCACGCGGGTGCGCTTGCTAGCGGGTCAGGCAGCCAGCAGGCTGCGCAGCATCCAAGCGGTTTTTTCGTGAATCTGCATGCGCTGAGTCAGTAGGTCAGCAGTAGGCTCGTCGCTTACCTTTTCCAGTAGCGGGAAAATGCCACGTGCTGTACGGACTACGGCCTCCTGGCCTTCAACCAGGAGTTTGATCATCTCTTCAGCTGCAGGGATGCCCTCTTGCTCCTTGATTGATGAAAGCTTCGAATAGGCCGCGTAAGTGCCCGGAGCAGGAAAGCCCAGCGCGCGGATCCGCTCAGCAATGTCATCCACAGCCAGTGCCAGTTCGGTGTACTGCGTCTCGAACATAGTGTGCAGGGTGTTGAACATCGGCCCTGTCACGTTCCAATGGAAGTTGTGAGTCTTCAGGTACAGGGTGTAGGTGTCGGCCAGCAGGCGGGACAAGCCCTCCGCAATAGCGGCGCGATCCTGTTCGGCAATACCGATGTCGATTTCCATGGTTCTCTCCTGTTTGGTGAATTCGCTGACATTTATGCCAGAAAACGAGTGTCTTTGGTGAGGCGCTGTGCTGGCAGCGGCGATCTAGAGGTTGGAAGGGTGGTGACGGCTTCCGTTCAATACCGGTGGTTATGGGCTCGATTGCTTGACCCTATCGGCAGTCGGCTGCGTTGAAATGATTATGCAGATATAATCCCGCGCTTGTGTCGGGCGGCTGGTTTTGCCGTGCGGGGAAGTACTGAGGTGCTGGTGCTTGATCCCTCCATTGCCGACGATTGACATCTCAGGCAGCGCGCCGGTTGGCAGCCGTCTGCACAGTCGCGATTCGAGCGACCCAACGAATTTTCAAGATGCGAGAAGCGAACCTCACCATGATGCGCAGCCACTATTGCGGCCAGTTGAACGAAAGCCTGGACGGCCAGGAAATCACTCTTTGCGGCTGGGTTCACCGTCGCCGCGATCACGGCGGGGTCATTTTCCTCGATGTGCGTGACCGTGAGGGCCTGGCTCAGGTCGTGTTCGATCCCGACCGTGCTGAAACCTTCGCCGCCGCAGACAAGGTGCGCAGCGAGTACGTAATCAAGATTACCGGCAAGGTGCGCTTGCGCCCGGCCGGTGCGGTTAATCCGAACATGACGTCTGGCGCTATCGAAGTGCTGGGTTACGAGCTCGAAGTCCTCAACGAGGCGGAAACCCCACCGTTCCCCCTCAATGAGTACAGCGATGTGGGTGAGGAAACTCGTCTGCGTTATCGCTTCATTGATCTGCGCCGGCCGGAGATGGCCGAGAAGCTCAAGCTGCGCTCGAGAATCACTGCCAGCATTCGCCGCTACCTCGACGAGAATGGCTTTCTCGACGTGGAAACGCCCATTCTCGGGCGCCCGACCCCTGAGGGTGCGCGTGATTATCTGGTGCCTAGCCGGACTCATGCCGGTAACTTCTTCGCGTTGCCGCAGTCACCACAGCTGTTCAAGCAGCTGCTGATGGTGGCGGGTTTCGACCGCTACTACCAAATCGCCAAGTGCTTCCGCGATGAAGACCTGCGTGCAGACCGCCAGCCGGAATTCACCCAGATCGACATTGAAACCAGCTTCCTCGAAGAGTCTGACATCATCGGAATCACCGAAGGCATGGTGCGCAAGCTGTTCAAGGAAGTACTGGGCGTTGAGTTCGGCGAGTTCCCGCACATGCCGTTTGAAGAAGCCATGCGTCGCTATGGTTCTGACAAGCCGGATCTGCGTATTCCGCTGGAACTGGTTGATGTTGCCGATCAGCTGCAGCAGGTTGAATTCAAGGTGTTCAGCGGTCCGGCGAATGATCCCAAGTGCCGCGTCGCGGCGCTGCGCGTCCCGGGCGGTGCGAGCATGCCGCGCAAACAGATCGACGACTACACCAAGTTCGTCGGCATTTATGGTGCCAAGGGGCTGGCGTACATCAAGGTCAACGAGCGGGCCAAAGGCGTCGAGGGACTGCAGTCTCCGATCGTGAAGAACATCCCGGAAGACAAGCTCAACGTGATCCTTGATCGCGTCGGCGCCGTCGACGGCGACATCGTCTTCTTTGGTGCGGATAAAGCCAAGATCGTATCCGAAGCGCTCGGCGCGCTGCGCATCAAGCTTGGCCATGACCTGAAGCTGCTGACCTGCGAGTGGGCGCCGATGTGGGTGGTCGACTTCCCGATGTTCGAGGAGAACGATGACGGCTCGCTCAGTGCGCTGCATCACCCGTTCACAGCGCCGAAATGCACGCCAAAAGAACTCGAGGCCAACCCTGCTGGTGCGCTGTCGCGTGCCTATGACATGGTGCTCAATGGCACTGAGTTGGGTGGCGGTTCGATCCGTATTCACCGCAAAGAAATGCAGCAGACGGTATTCCGCATACTGGGCATCGATGAAGCAGAGCAGGATGAAAAGTTTGGCTTCCTGCTCGACGCGCTCAAGTTCGGTGCACCGCCGCACGGTGGGTTGGCGTTCGGCCTCGACCGTCTGGTGATGCTGATGACCGGCGCGCAGTCGATTCGTGAAGTCATCGCCTTCCCGAAAACCCAGAGTGCCGCGGACGTCATGACCCAGGCGCCAGGTGCGGTGGATGGCAAGGCGCTGCGTGAATTGCATATTCGCCTGCGTGAGCAGCCGAAAGCCGAATGACGGCACAAGAGCCCAGGGAAACCTGGGCTCTTGGTTTCAGCAAGATGAAAAGTTGATCGGAAAGGGGGGCAGTTAATGGCTGGTCATTCCAAATGGGCCAACATCAAGCACCGCAAAGGGCGTCAGGACGCCAAGCGCGGCAAGATCTTTACCAAGCTGATTCGCGAGCTGACTGTCGCCGCCAAGAGCGGGGCTATTCCCGCAGACAATCCACGTCTGCGCTTGGCGGTCGACAAGGCACTGGTTGCGAACATGTCGCGCGACGTGATTGACCGTGCCATTGCACGCGGCGCCGGCAACAACGAGGCCGATAATGTCGTCGAGTTGACCTATGAAGGCTATGCGCCTAGCGGCGTCGCCATCATTGTCGAGGCCATGACCGACAACCGTAATCGTACGGCCGCAGAAGTGCGCCATGCCTTCAGCAAGCACGGCGGCAACCTCGGCACGGATGGGTCGGTGGCCTACATGTTTGATCGCAAGGGGCAGATCAGCTTTGCGACGGGCGTAGAAGAGGACGCATTGATGGAGGCGGCGCTGGAAGCCGGTGCCGACGATGTGGAGATGGGCGAAGACGGCTCGGCTCTGGTGTCTACCAGCTTTACGGATTTTCACGCCGTCAACGAAGCACTGGATGCGGCCGGGTTCAAGGGTGACGAGGCGGACATCGCCATGATCCCGTCGATCGCTGCGCCGGTCACTGATCTGGAAACTGCGCAGAAAGTGCTTCGCCTGATTGATGCGCTGGAAGATCTGGATGACGTACAGAACGTCTACCATAACGCCGAGATTCCGGATGAGGTTATGGAGCAGCTGGACTGACCCGTTGCCATAAACAAAGAACCGGAAGTCACCAGAGGTGCTTCCGGTTTTTTTTCGAGGAGTGTCTGCTGCCTCGTTATGTCTCTGGCCGTCGAGAAGGGGCGTCCTTATACTGGCGGCTGGATAAATAGACAGTATGGCGGTGTCATGACGCTAATTCTCGGGATAGACCCTGGCTCACGAATCACCGGCTACGGCGTGGTGCGGGATAACGGTCGCACCTGCGAGTATGTGGCGTCGGGCTGCATACGCACGGGCAGCGGTGAGCTTTCGTCACGCTTGCAGGCAGTATTCTGCGGTGTCAGCGAAGTCATTCGTCTGCATGGGCCCGTGACGATGGGCATCGAGCAGGTGTTCATGGCGCGTAATGCCGATTCGGCTTTGAAGCTGGGGCAGGCGAGGGGGGCTGCAATAGTGGCCGCTGCCGAGCAGGGCCTCGAGATCTCCGAATACACCGCCACGCAGGTGAAACAGGCGATTGCAGGAACTGGGGGCGCGGACAAGCAGCAGGTCCAAATGATGGTAATGCACCTACTGAAGTTGACCCAGAAACCGCAAATTGATGCCTCTGACGCTCTGGCAATTGCCTTGTGCCATGCACATCATCGTCAGAGCCTTATTCCGCATGGCCTTGCTGGTGCTAAGCGAAGAGCCGGTCGCCTGCGCCTGTAGTCGACCGCTACGGCGCTGATGCCGGAGGCAGGTATTGAGCAATCCCAGCGGTTGCGAATCGATCGAACGAGGACGTATCACAGTGATTGGACGCTTGCGCGGGACCCTGGCGGAGAAACAGCCGCCTCATCTGATTCTTGACGTCAATGGCATCGGTTATGAGCTTGAGGTGCCAATGACCACTCTTTATCGCCTGCCGACGGTGGGTGAGCCGGTCACGCTGCATACCCATCTGGTGGTGCGTGAAGACGCGCATCTGCTGTATGGCTTTGCTGAAAAGCGCGACCGAGAGCTATTCAGGGAGCTGATTCGGCTCAACGGTGTCGGGCCGAAGCTCGCCCTGGCGTTGATGTCTGGCCTTGAAGTGGATGAGTTGGTGCGCTGTGTTCAGGCGCAGGATACTTCGGTGCTGGTCAAGATCCCTGGGGTCGGCAAGAAGACCGCCGAGCGCCTGCTGGTCGAGCTGAAGGATCGTTTCAAGGCCTGGGAGACCATGCCGTCCATCGCCACGCTTGTAGTGGAACCTCGAGGTGCTGTGGCAGTCTCAAGCGCCGAGAGCGACGCAGTCAGCGCATTGATTTCCCTTGGCTTCAAGCCGCAAGAGGCGAGCCGAGCCGTATCCGCCGTACAGGAAGAAGATTTGAGCAGTGAAGACCTGATCCGCCGTGCACTGAAGGGAATGGTCTAACGTGCGATATCAAATGTTCACCACGGCGTTGGTCACGAGGCGGATTTGTGTGCCTTTATTTTGCTCTGCTGGCGCGCCCGCGTTGCGCCAGGCATTGCTGCTCGTGACGGATCTGCCTGAAGCGGAATCGGCGGAAGGTGGGCGCTCATGATCGAAGCTGATCGGCTCATCACGGCCACTGGCCGGGAACGCGAAGAACAGTTCGATCGTGCGATCCGGCCGCTGAGCCTGGCCGAATACATCGGTCAGCCGGTAGTACGCGAGCAGATGGACCTCTTCATCCGTGCAGCGCGTGGGCGCAAAGAGTCGTTGGATCACACGCTGATCTTCGGTCCGCCGGGCCTGGGCAAGACCACGCTCGCCAACATCATCGCCCAGGAAATGGGCGTCTCGATCAAAAGCACCTCGGGGCCCGTGCTCGAGCGGCCAGGCGATCTGGCGGCGCTGCTGACGAACCTGGAAGAAGGTGATGTGCTGTTCGTCGACGAGATCCATCGGCTGTCGCCAATCGTGGAGGAAGTGCTTTATCCCGCGATGGAGGATTTTCAGCTCGATATCATGATTGGTGAAGGGCCCGCCGCACGTTCGATCAAGCTCGACCTGCCGCCGTTCACCCTGGTTGGCGCGACGACGCGGGCCGGCATGCTCACCAATCCGCTGCGCGACCGTTTCGGCATCGTCCAGCGTCTCGAGTTCTACTCTACGGCTGACCTGGCAACAATTGTCACTCGGTCGGCCGGAATTCTCGGTCTCCCCATCGAGGCGGAAGGGGCTGTCGAAATCGCCCGGCGCGCCCGCGGTACCCCGCGCATTGCCAATCGCCTGCTCCGTCGGGTGCGCGACTTCGCCGAAGTGCGCGGCAATGGCGAGATCAGCCGTAATACGGCAGACCTCGCGCTGAACATGCTCGATGTCGACGAGCGCGGCCTGGATCATCAGGATCGCCGGTTGCTGCTGACGCTGATCGAGAAGTTCGATGGCGGTCCGGTTGGTATCGACAGCCTGGCGGCTGCCATCAGCGAAGAGCGTCATACCATCGAGGATGTGCTTGAACCCTATCTGATCCAGCAGGGTTACATCATGCGCACCCCGAGGGGGCGCGTCGTCACGCGGCACGCCTATTTGCATTTTGGTTTGAACCTGCCGAAGCGCCTGGGAGATACACCGACTCCCGATCTTTTCAGTGGCGACACAGAGTGACGAAAATTTCTTTGTTTTACCCAATTGGCAATTGCAGGGCCTGGCACTAGTATGCGCGCGGAATCACAAGCTCAATTGTTCTCCCATCGTTGTCGCGTGTACTACGAAGATACCGATGCGGGCGGCATCGTTTATTACGTCAATTACCTCAAGTTCATGGAGCGGGCCCGTACCGAACGGTTGCGCAGCCTGGGTTTTGCCCAGTCGCAGCTGGTCGGTGAAGACCTGCTTTTTGTCGTGCATTCCAGTGAGGCGCGTTATCACGCGCCGGCGCGTCTGGACGACGAATTGCTGGTGACAGCCGAAGTGGTCGAAGTGAAGCGTGCAAGCCTGCGTTTCAAACAGCAGGTGCGGCGAGCTGATGATGATGTACTGCTCTGCGAGGGGCAGTTCGTGGTGGCGTGTGTGCGCACCGAGAGTTTGAAACCCCGTCCTATCCCAGAGCTGCTGCGTGCCGCTTTCGTCAGGTCGGGTTTACCCCCAGCAGGAGAGTAAGCGTGGAATCCAACGTCGATCATATGTCCATGTGGAGCCTGATCAGCAACGCCAGCTTTGTGGTTCAGCTGGTTATGCTGATTCTTGTAGGCGCCTCGGTGACCTCATGGATCTTGATATTTCAGCGCGGCAATATGATCCGCGCCGCCAAGCGTTCTCTGGATGCTTTCGAGGAGCGTTTCTGGTCGGGCATCGACCTGTCCAAACTTTATCGACAGGCTGGAAGCAATCCGGACCCGGACTCGGGTGTCGAGCAGATCTTTCGTGCTGGTTTCAAGGAGTTTTCTCGCCTGCGTCAACAGCAGGGTGTCGACCCAGACGCTGTGATGGATGGCGTAAACCGTGCGATGCGAGTCGCCATCTCTCGTGAAGAAGAAAAGCTCGAGCAGGGCCTGCCGTTCCTGGCAACTGTGGGTTCCACCAGTCCCTATATCGGCCTGTTTGGTACTGTGTGGGGCATCATGAACTCTTTCCGCGGACTAGCTCAGGTTCAGCAAGCCACGTTGGCCACGGTTGCGCCAGGTATTGCTGAAGCGCTGATTGCCACTGCAATCGGTCTTTTTGCGGCAATTCCAGCGGTCATTGCTTACAACCGTTTCGCGGCGCGTGGCGAGATGCTCATCGGTCGTTACTACACCTTTGCCGACGAGTTCCAGGCGATCCTCCATCGCAAAGTTCACACCTCCGAAGATTGAGGCCATAGGCCATGGCAAGAATTCGCAACAGACGCAAACCCGTCGCCGAGATGAACGTAGTGCCGTACATCGATGTGATGCTGGTCCTGCTGGTGATCTTCATGGTGACCGCTCCGATGCTCAATCAAGGCGTGAAAGTCGACTTGCCGAAAGTGAGCAGCGAGGTGCTGCCGCAGGATAATGATGCGCAGGTCCTGACAATCTCGATCAAGGCCGACAAGACTTACTACTGGAATATCGGTAGTGAGGTTGATACGGATACCGTCCAGGACAAGGCGCTTACACTCGACGAAATGACCAAGGCGGTCACCGCGATCATGAACCAGAACCGTAGTCAGGGTAAGCAGATCCAGGTCTTCGTGCGAGGCGATAAAGCCGTGGATTATGGTTCGGTAATGGCGGCTATGGGTGGGTTGCAGGAGGCGGGCGTGGGTAACGTCGGCCTGATTACCGAGGCGCCTTGATGCAGCAGCCGGATCGTTCGCGCTCTGAGAGCCTCTATTGGCCCACCATTCTGGCGGTGGGTCTGCATGTAATCATTTTTGCGACGCTGTTTGTCAGCTTTGCCATGACGCCAGAACTACCGCCGTCCAAGCCTATCGTCCAGGCCACCCTGTATCAGCTCAAGTCCCAGAGCCAGGCGAAGGTACAAACGAACCAGAAAATCGCCGGCGAAGCGCAGAAGACCGCAGCAAAGCAATATGAAGCCGAGCAGCTGGAGCAGCGCAAGGTGGAGCAGCAAAAACAGGCGGCCGCAAAAGCTGCGGAACAAAAAAAGGCTGACGAGGCTCGAAAGGCCGAGGCAGCGAAGGCTGATGCGGCGAAGAAAGCCTCCGAGGCGAAGAAAGCTGACGAGGCAAAGAAAGCCGAGCAACAGAAACAAGCGGAGATTGCCAAGAAAAAAGCGGCCGAAGAAGCACAGAAGAAGAAAGCCGCTGAGGAAGCAAAGAAGAAGGCAGCAGCCGAAGCGGCGAAAAAGAAAGCTGCAGAGGATGCGAAGAAAAAAGCGGCCGCTGAGGCAGCAAAGAAGAAAGCCGCCGAGGAGGCAAAAAAGAAAGCTGCAACCGAGGCCGCCCGCAAAGCTGCTGAAGACAAGAAGGCACAGGCATTGGCCGAGCTGCTTTCCGATGATACGGAGCGACAGCAGGCGCTGGCTGATACCCAGGGCGATCAGACCTCCGGGAATTTCGACGATCTGATTCGCATGCGTGCCGCTGAAAACTGGACCCGGCCACCGTCGGCTCGAAACAGCATGTCGGTTACGCTACGAGTCAACATGCTGCCGGACGGCACCATTACCGCTGCGACAGTTTCACGTTCAAGTGGTGATGCTCCGTTCGACAGTTCCGCGGTCGCGGCAGTAAAGAATATTGGTCGGCTGACCGAAATGCAGGGGCTCTCTGCTCAGGACTTTCAGCCGTATCGCTCGTTCACGATGACATTTACGCCTGAGGATCTAGCGTTGTGATCAATTACCTTCGAGGTTTCATCGTTCTTCTCCTGTTCGTATTGGGCAGTGCTGTCGCTCAGGAGAAAAACATCGTCGTTACCAGCGGTGCCGATCGCGCAATTCCTATCGCGGTGGTTCCGTTTGGCTGGCAGGGTGGCACCGTGTTGCCTGAAGACATGGCCGAGATAATCGGCAATGACATGCGCAATACTGGAATATTTCAGCCGATTCCCAAGCAGAACATGATCAGTCTGCCCACCCGCGGCACTGAGATCATCTTTCGTGACTGGAAGGCTCTCGGCGCGCAATACGTCATGGTCGGAAACATCACGCCAGGCGCCGGCAAGCTGCAGATTCGCTATGAAGTGTTCAACGTAACTACCGAGCAGCAGGTTTTGACCGGCACCGTCGGTGGTGCTCAGGACCAACTGCGAGACATGGCGCATTACGCGTCCGATCAGGCTTTTGAAAAGCTCACGGGTATAAAAGGCGCGTTCTCGACTCGCCTTCTGTATGTCACCGTTGAGCGTCTTGGTGGTGCGAATACGCGCTATACCCTGCAGCGTTCCGATTATGACGGTGCTCGTGCAGTAACCTTGCTTCAGTCCCGCGAGCCGATTCTCTCTCCACGCTACTCGCCTGATGGACGCCGCATCGCCTACGTCTCGTTCGAGCAAAAACGCCCGCGGATTTTCATCCAGCATGTCGATACCGGCCGTCGCGAACAGATCACTAATTTTGAAGGGCTAAACGGGGCGCCAGCGTTTTCGCCGGATGGCAATCGCCTTGCATTCGTGTTGTCGAAGGACGGCAATCCCGAGATCTATGTGATGGACCTCGGCTCGCGTCAACTACAGCGGCTTACCGATCATTATGCAATCGACACTGAGCCTTTCTGGGGCGCTGATGGCCAGACCATCTATTTCACCTCAGACCGTGCCGGCAAACCGCAGATCTACAAGCAGCGTCTGGGAACCAATAACGCCGAGCGCGTTACCTTTGTTGGCAACTACAACGCCAACCCGAAGCTGTCTGCAGATGAAAAGACGCTGGTCATGATTCACCGTCAGGAGGGCTACACGAACTTCAAGGTGGCGGCGCAAGACTTGCAGCGTGGGAATCTGCGCATTCTTTCCGAGACAAGTTTAGATGAGTCGCCCACTGTTGCGCCTAATGGCACCATGCTAATCTACGCGACCCGCCAGCAGGGCCGGGGAGTCTTGATGCTCGTATCAATCAATGGTCGAGTTAGGCTCCCGCTTCCTACTGCTCAAGGCGAAGTCCGTGAGCCATCGTGGTCCCCTTACCTGAACTGATGCGGTATCAACGCTTTACTAACCAAAACACACCTGGGGTTGTTACACATGGAAATGCTGAAATTCGGTAAGTTCGCTGCGCTGGCTCTGGCTATGGCCGTAGCCGTTGGTTGTTCGTCCAAGGGCGGCGACGACTCTGGCGAAGGCTCCACTGCCATTGATCCGAACGCTGGTTACGGTGCTGATAGCGGTGCCGTTGACGGCAGCATGAGCGAGGAAGCTGCTCTGCGCGCCATCACTACTTTCTACTTCGAATACGACAGCTCGGACCTGAAGCCGGAAGCCATGCGCGCTCTGGACGTTCATGCCAAGGATCTGAAGTCCGCTGGCAACCGCGTTGTTCTGGAAGGCCACACTGACGAGCGTGGTACTCGCGAGTACAACATGGCTCTGGGTGAGCGTCGTTCCAAAGCTGTTCAGCGTTACCTGGTTCTGCAGGGCGTATCGCCTGCACAGCTGGAGCTGGTTTCCTACGGTGAAGAGCGTCCAGTTGCCATGGGCAACGACGAGCAGTCCTGGGCTCAGAACCGTCGCGTTGAACTGCGTAAGTAATAAGCCATGCTCAAGCACCGTTATGCTCTGACGCTTCTTGCACTTGGTCTGCCACTCTCTGTGGCAGCTCAGGTTCCGGTTGTTGACTATGACTCGCAAGCCCAAGGTGGTGCAGTCGGGTCGGGTTATTCGGCCGGGTCGGATACTGGCGGTGCCTATGTCGGAGGCGGGGCGTCAGCTCCGTCTTCTGCGCAGGGCATGCTCTTCGTGCAGTTGCAGCAAATGCAGGAAGAGATCGCGCAATTGCGCGGGATGTTGGAAGTGCAACAGAATGAGATTCAGCGCCTGAAACAAGAAGGGCTGGAACGCTACCAAGATCTAGATCGTCGCTTGTCGAACGCCTCCAGGGGCGGATCGGCCAGTCAGAATTCTTCAACTGCTGGTGCCATCGATGCCAGTGGTCCGGTACAGGCCCCAAACGGTGGCTCTGCGCCGCAAACGGCGGGCAGTCAATCGGCCGATCCTGAAAAGGAAAAGCTCTATTACGACGCCGCATTTGACCTTATCAAGGCAAAAGACTTCGATAAGGCCAGTCAGGCCTTTGCTGCTTTTCTCCGCAAGTATCCGAGCAGTCCTTATGCGGGTAACGCCCAGTATTGGTTGGGAGAAGTGAATCTCGCCAAGGGAGATTTGCAGGGTGCTGGACAGGCGTTCGCTAAGGTTAGTCAGGCGTACCCTCAGCACAACAAAGTTCCTGATTCGCTGTACAAACTCGCTGATGTGGAATTGCGTTTGGGTAACCGTGATAAGGCCAACGGAATTCTTCGCCAGGTCATTGCCGAATACCCGAATAGCTCGGCTGCGCAATTGGCCCAGCGTCAGTTGAATCGATAGAGCTAACTTTGCTCCGCTTCAAACCCGCCCATCCGGCGGGTTTTTTCGTTAGAATCGCGCCCCCTTCCCGCAACGGAGGCGGATGGCCTGTTTAGCTGTCACGCCCGTGGCCGATATGCATCCAACTTTAAGAATCTCCGAAATTTTCTACTCGCTGCAGGGGGAGACGCGTACCAGTGGCTTGCCCACTGTATTCGTCCGCTTAACCGGCTGCCCCCTGCGCTGTCAGTACTGCGATACCGCTTACGCCTTCAATGGCGGTGAAGTCATGTCGCTCGACTCAATTGTGTGCCGCATCGCCGAGTATCGACCGCGTTATGTGTGCGTTACCGGTGGTGAGCCGCTGGCTCAGCCGAACTGCATCCCGCTGCTGGAACGTCTATGCGATGGCGGTTATGAAGTATCGCTGGAGACCAGTGGTGCGCTGGACATATCGATGACTGATGTGCGGGTGAGTCGGGTAGTGGACTTGAAAACCCCAGGTTCGGCAGAGGTGGCGCGTAATCACTACGAGAACATTGGTCATCTGACGCCGAATGACCAGATCAAGTTTGTGATCTGTTCTCGCGAAGATTACGACTGGGCAGTATCAAAGCTGATTGAGTACAGGCTGGATGCGCGGGTGGATGAGGTGCTGTTTTCGCCTAGTCACGGACAGGTGGATGCGCGCGCGCTGGCCGACTGGATAGTCCGCGATAACCTACCGGTGCGTCTGCAGCTGCAGCTGCACAAAATTCTCTGGAACGATGCCCCAGGGCACTGACCGCCGGTGCGTCCCTGCGGCTCGCAGCGGTATTCGACAGGTATTAATGATGACTGGCAAAAAAGCGGTGGTGCTTCTATCCGGCGGGCTCGATTCAGCGACCGTGGTGGCGATGGCCAAGGCTGATGGTTATGTCTGCTACAGCATGAGTTTCGATTATGGCCAGCGTCATCGCGCAGAGCTCCAGGCTGCGGAGCGGGTGGCTCAACATTTGGGAGTAGTTGAGCACAAGGTTATTGGTATGAATCTCAACGGGATCGGCGGATCGGCTTTGACCGATAGCAGTATCGCTGTGCCTGAAGAGCTAGCAGCCTGTCGGACTTGAATTCATAAATGGACAGAGCGCGACAAAGACAAAGCGAATTGCCCACTATTTGAGCG